>DATMJH010000304.1:0-20640 GCA_035554015.1 Mycobacteriales bacterium | reverse complement strand
CGCGTGTGGTGCGATCGGCGATGACGACCTCGGGTCGGAAGCTGGCGGCTCGCGCCGAGGTCGAGGTCGGCGCGACGAGCAGGGTCGACAGCGGCAGCAGGTCGGACTGCACGACCACCGCGAACCGAGAACCCGCCTGCTCGGGACCGCGTCGCTCGCGCGGCGCCCATAGCCGATACACGTCACCACGCACGCAGCGTCTCCATGTCACGCAGTACCTGAGCCGCCTCTTCACGGTCCGCCGCGTTCGCTGCCACGCTCCGGGCCTCCTCACGCAGCTGCGTCTCCGCCCTGTGTCGAGCGGCGTCGATCAGCGCCGTTCGGACAGCCGTCGACACAGGGGTGCCGTCCGCTGTGAGGACCGCGAGCGCGCGCTCGGCCTCCTCGTCGGCTCGGAAGGTGATCGGATGAGACATGCGTCGAGTGTAGTACCGGCAGTAGTGCAACAGGTAGGACCGCTTGTGCCCGGAGCCCCGCGCTGGTACCCCACCGCCGGTGGCAGCCGCCGGTGGGGTGACTCAGCTCAGGCGGAAGGCCCGCAGGTGTCGTCGAGCAGCGACTGCAGCGCCTCGCGCGCGCCGTCGCCCACGGTCAGCTGCACCTGTGCGGGCTCGAGGCCGTCGACGGAGGCGAACAGCGCGAACGTGAACGACGTCTTGCTCTCGGTGAGCGCGTGAGCCTCGCACCGCGTCGCCGCGACAACGACCTCGGCGCCGACCGCGTCCTCTCCGTCCTCGAGCACCAGCGGCTCGTCCGTTCCTGTGTCGACCGTGAAAAGGATGTTGCCCGTCAGGCTGCCGCGGTCGACGGCCACGGTGCCGGCACCCTGCCGCTCGATCGTCAGCCGTGCACGGAGCACCGGCCGACCGTCTGCCGTCGCGCGGTCGAACGGTGCTGCGAGGTCGAGCCGTGCGACATCGGTGACACGCTGAGCCGCGCACGCCAGCCGGTGTGCCCTCACGAGCCCCGGCTCGCGGTCCTGCAGTGCCACGACCACGTCGGTCTCCGCGCCGTCGGCACCGGTCACCTGCAGCAGCACCACGGCGCCGTCGGCCTCGGTCTCGTCGCACAGCGGTGCACCGAAGGGAACCGGCACGATCCGCGCAGCGCCGTCGGCGGGCAGCACGGACTCGCGCTCCCAGGGTGGGATCGTGTCGAAGAGCGGGTGCCGGATTTGCCACGCCGTCACGCGCACGTCCTCGATGCCGTGGTTGGCGATGCGGACGTCCGCCTTGCCGCGCACCGCTGCATGCCGTCCGAACGAAGCCTCTGCGGTCAGCGCCGGTCTGTCGCCGGCCTCGTCGTCCTCGGACGAGCAACCGACGAGAGTTGCGATCAGCACCACAGGCATCAGTGACGCCGTTCGCCGGCGGCCGACGGCGCGGCGCTGTGGCATGCGCAAAGTCCCGCGCCGACGTCGTCCGCCTACGGCAGCTGCTGCAGCCGGAAGTGCGGGTCGGCGCTGCCGCTGCCGTAGTCGACGTCCATCTGGGCCTTCTGCAGCTTGCCGGCGTAGTCCCAGTTCATCGACTGCCATCGGGTGAACTGGTCGAGCACCCACACCCCGCTCTGCCGCGAGCCGTTGCCGCTCTTGCCGTTTCCACCGAACGGCAGGTGCGCCTCGGCGCCTGACGTCGAGTTGTTCACCGACAGCATGCCGGCGCTGACCCGCTCGCGGAACCGGAAGGCGTGCACCGGGCTCGTCGTGTAGATCGCGCTGGACAGCCCGTAACCGTGGCCGTTCGCCAGCTCGACCGCCTGGTCGAAGGTCGAGAAGCGCATCACCGACACCAGCGGCCCGAAGGTCTCGTTGCGGTAGAGCGCGTCGTCGGGCAGCACGCCGCTGACGACGACCGGGTGCGCGAACACGCCCGCGTCCGGGTCGCCGACGAAGCCCTCGCGCGGGTTGGCCGACGTGATGCGACCGGTCCTCCCGTGCACCGTGTGGTGCGGCTGGATCTCGCCGAGCCACTTCTCCCAGCCCTGCAGGAACCGCTCCGACAGCATCGGCCCGTAGAGCACGTCCTCCGACGTCGGGTCGCCGACCGGCGAGGCGTCGAGCCGCTCGAGCAGCCGGCGCAGGAACTCCTCGTGGACGTCGTCGTGGACGATCGCGACACCGAGCGACGTGCACCGCTGACCGGCCGTGCCGAAGCCGCTGAACAGCGCACCCTCGACGGCGAGGTCGAGGTCGGCGTCCGGCATGACCACGAGCGGGTTCTTGCCGCCGAGCTCGAGGCACGGGTTCTGCAGGTGCCGGCCGCACAGCTCGCCGATGCGGACGCCGACCTCCGACGAGCCGGTGAAGCCGACCTTGTTCACCAAGCCCTGCTCGAGCGCCTGCGACAGGCCCTCGTACGTCGTCGGGCCGTCGGCGTGCACCGTGTTGAGCACGCCGGCCGGCACGCCACCGGCGACGAACAGCTTCGTCAGCGCGGCACCGAGCGCGGCGCTGTACTCGGCCGGCTTCCACACCACCGCGTTGCCGCACAGCAGCGCCGGCACGAGGTACCAGGACGGCACCGCGACCGGGAAGTTGCCGGCGGTGACGATGCCGGCGACGCCGACCGGCACGCGGAAGGTGAACAGCTGCTTGTCACGCATCTCGCTCGGCACGGTCTGCCCGTACAGCCGCCGTCCCTCGCCGAGGAAGAAGTCGCAGGTGTCGACGATCTCCTGAACCTCGCCGCGCGCCTCGGCGATCGGCTTGCCGACCTCCCGCGTCACCAGCTGCGCGAGCGCCTCGAGGTTGTCCTCGACGAGCCGACCGACGGCTGCGATCACCTTGCCGCGCACCGGCGCCGGCGTCGCGGCCCAGCCGGGCTGCGCCGCCTTCGCGGCACGGAACGCCTCGACCAGCTCCTCGGAGGTCGACAGCTGCACCTCGGCGACGACGTCGTCGAGCCGGGCCGGGTTGGTCGAGCGCAGGGTCGAGCCGGTGCCCGGTGCGTCGGCACCGTTCACGAACGACGTCACGCGGGTGGTCACAGCGGTACTCCAGGAGCGGGGGGAGGGGAGGGGTTCAGCCTGCCGTGCGGGTGAGCACGCGGTCCAGAGCGGCGACGCCGGCGGCGAGCTCGTCCTCGGACACGGTGAGCGCCGGCCGGAAGCGGACGCTGCGGGTGCCGCAGCCCAGCAGCAGCACGTGCTCGTCGACCCGCAGCCGCTCGAGCACGGCGTCGCGCACCGCGGCGTCGGGCAGCGTGAACGCGCACATCAGCCCGCGACCGCGGACGTCGGTGACGGCGTCGTGCTTGACGGTCAGGTCGCGCAGCAGCCCGAGCAGCACCGGCTCGAGCGCCTGCGCGCGCTCGACCAGCCGCTCGGATTCGATGACCTCCAGGATGCGGCGCGCGCGCACCATGTCGGTGAGCGAGCCGCCCCAGGTGCTGTTGATGCGCGAGCCGACGGCGAAGACGTTGTCCGGCTCCTCGTCGACGCGGCCGCCGGCCATGATCCCGCAGACCTGTGTCTTCTTGCCGAACGCGACGACGTCGGGCTGCACCCCGAGCTGCTGGTAGGCCCACGCCGTGCCGGTGAGCCCGCAGCCGGTCTGCACCTCGTCGAGCACGAACAGCGCGTCGTGCTCGTGGCACAGCGCCTGCATCGCCTGCAGGAACTGCGGCCGGAAGTGGTGGTCGCCGCCCTCGCCCTGCACCGGCTCCATGACGAAGCAGGCGATGTCGTGCGGGAACTGCTCGAAGGCCGCCCGGGCGGCGGCGAGCGCGGCGCGCTCGGCGGCCTCCACGTCGCGGCCCTCCGACAGGTACGGCGCCGGGATCCGCGGCCAGGCCAGCTTCGGGAACCGGGCCACCTTGTTCGGGTCGGTGTTGGTGAGCGACATCGTGTAGCCGGTGCGGCCGTGGAAGGCGTGCTGCAGGTGCAGCACCTTCGTGCCGAGCGCCGGGTCGCGGCCCTCGCGCTCGTTGCGCCGGCTCTTCCAGTCGAACGCGACCTTGAGCGCGTTCTCGACGGCCAGGCCGCCGCCCTCGATGAAGAACAGGTGCGGCAGCGCCGGGTCGCCGAGCACCCGCGCGAAGGTCTCGACGAAGCGCGCCATCGGGACGCTGTAGACGTCGGAGTTGCTCGGCTTGTTGAGCGCCGCCTCGAGCAGCTCCTCGCGGAACAGCGGGTCGTCCGCCAGCGCCGGGTGGTTCATCCCGAGTGCCGACGAGGCGAAGAAGGTGAACAGGTCGAGGTACCGCGTGCCGTCGCGCGCGTCGACGAGCGTCGAGCCGCGCGAGGCGGTGAGGTCGAGGACCATGTCGAAGCCGTCGACCAGCAGGTGCCGGGAGAGGCTCTCGTGCACCGATCCGGCCGAGACGGGGGGAGCAGCGGCAGTGGTCATCCGGCCAGCGTAGGCGGACGACGTCCCGTGCGCCAGCAACGGCGCCGGATGTTCTCCCGTCCGTCACGTGAACGACCGGACACGGTTCCGCGCCTAGCCTGTGCCGGTGACCGTCGCGTCCGGGACGACCCTCTACCGCCACGGGCGGGTGCGCTCGTCCGCCGACCCCTTCGCCACCGCGCTGCTGGTCGACGGGGAGACCGTCGCCTGGGTCGGGGGAGAGTCGGCCGCCGACGCGCTCACCGCCGACCGCGTCGTCGACCTCGACGACGCCTGGGTCGCACCCGCGTTCGTCGACGCGCACGTGCACGCCACGGCGACCGGCTTCTCGCTCACCGGTCTGGACCTGGCCGACGCGAGGTCGCTGGCCGAGGTGCTCGACCGCGTCGAGCGCGCGGCGCGCGCGTCCCGTGGCCGGCCGGTGCTCGGCACCGGGTGGGAGGAGGACTCCTGGCCCGAGCGGCGCCCGCCGACCGCCGCCGAGCTCGACCGCGCAGGCTACGGCGGCATCGTCCACCTGACCCGCACCGACTGCCACAGCGGCGTCGGCTCGAGCGCGCTGCTCGCCGCGGCCCCGCGGGCCCGCGAGCTGCCCGGCTTCGTCGGCGACGGCCTGGCCAACGAGGACGCCCACGCCGAGCTGCGACGGGTCGCCCTCGCCAGCACCACACCGGCACAGCGCGCCGAGGCGCAGCGAGCCACCCGCGCGCGGGCCGCTGCGCTCGGCATCGGCTGCCTGCACGAGTGCGGCGGGCCGGGCATCGAGGGCGAGGACGACTTCACCGCCCTGCTGCGCCTGGCCGCCGACGAGCCGGGCCCCGACGTCGTCGGCTACTGGGGCGAGCTCGACGGCGTCGAGCGCGCCCGCGAGCTCGGCGCGCACGCCGCCGGGGGAGACCTGTTCGCCGACGGCTCGCTGGGCAGCCGTACCGCCTGCCTGCACCGCCGCTACGACGATGCCGACACCACCGGCTACGCCTACGTCGACAGCGACGACGTCGCGCGGCACCTCACCGCCTGCACGCTCGCCGGCCTGCAGGGCGGCTTCCACGCCATCGGCGACGCCGCGCTCGACGCCGTGGTCGCCGGCATGGCCGCAGCCGCCGCGACCGTCGGGGTCGACCGGTTCCGCGCGGCGCGTCACCGGGTCGAGCACCTCGAGCTCGTGACGCCCGCGCAGGTCGCGGAGCTGGCTCGGCTCGGCGCGGTCGCGAGCGTGCAGCCGGCCTTCGACGCGCGATGGGGCGGTGACGCCGGCCTGTACGCCACGCGGCTCGGCGTCGAGCGCGCGCTGGCCTCCAACCCGCTGGCCGCCCTGTCGGCCGCCGGCGTCCCGCTCGCGTTCGGCTCCGACTCACCGGTGACGCCGCTCGACCCGTGGGGCGCGGTGCGCGCCGCCGTGCAGCACCGGACGCCGGCGAGCCGGGTGTCGGCGCGGGCGGCCTTCGCGGCGCACACCCGCGGCGGCTGGCGAGCCGCCGGTGACGACCTCACCGGCGACCTGGTGCCGGGAGCGTCGGCCACGTTCGCGGTCTGGCGCGTCCCCGGCGAGCTGGTCGTCCAGGTTCCCGATGAGCGGGTCGCCGGGTGGTCCACCGACCCGCGCGCCGGTGTCTCCGGACTGCCCGACCTGACCCGTCAGGACCCCCTCTGCCTGGTCACCGTGGTGCGCGGGACGACCGTCCACGACGCGGGGGTGGACAGCAGGTGAACGACCGCGAAGATCCTCTCGCACAGGCGGTTGACAGCAGGTGCACGTGCCGCAGTAGCCTCCTCGCGGTCTCCCCGAGAGCGGCTACCTGACCCGGCCGACGCACTGACAGGGGACCTGGCGCGGGACGGACCGGCGGGGCAGCCCGCCGAGCCGCCGGACCAGCGTCAGGCATCTGTCAACGGGACAGCTCTGCAGGGGTGGCTCCTTCCCTTCGCGTGGTGGCGCGGGGGACAGGTGACGGCGGCCAGTAGACAACGGCGACACGGCGGGTCCCATCCGCCGCGGCGTCGGAACGAAGGCCCGGGTCACCTGTCCCTGCGCCACCGTCGAGCTCGGCTCCGCGAGCAGGTGCCGGGCCGGGCCAGCAGGCACACTGGACGGGTGGACCGGTCCGTCGCCCTGCGCCCCGCCGAGCCGGCGCCGGTGGACGGTGCCGCTGCCGACGCCGCCGGCGCCGCGCCGCGCCTCCCGGTCCGGCTGCTGGCCGCCGCTGTCGCCGGCCTCCTGCTCTACGGCGCGTTCGACCCGCTGGCCTGGTGGCCGCTCGCGCCGGTCGCCGTCGCCGTCCTCGTCCTCGCCTGTCGCGGGCTGCCCGCCCGGCACGGCGCTCTCGCCGGTCTGGTCGCCGGCCTGACCCTGTTCGTGCCGCTGCTGCGCTGGTCCGGACTCGAGGTCGGTCCGGTGCCCTGGCTGCTGCTCGCGCTGTCGCAGGCGGCCTTCCTCGCCCCGCTCGGCGCGGTGCTCGCCGTGCTGACCCGGCTGCCCGGCTGGCCGGTGTGGACCGCGGCCGCGTTCGTCGCGCAGGAGGCGCTGCGCGGCCGGCTGCCGTTCGGCGGGTTCCCGTGGGGGCGGCTCGCGCACACGATGCCCGACACACCGGTCACCGGGCTGGCCGCCCTGGGCGGGCTCCCGCTGCTCACGGCGGCCGTCGCGCTGGTCGGTGCGCTGCTCGCACTGGTGGTCGTCGCGCCGCGGGTGCGCACCGGCGCCCTGGTGCTGGCGGCGGTGCTCGGCCTCGGTGCCGCCGGCACCCTCGCCGTGCCGTCGGTGCCGGACGACGCCGAGCGCGTCGACGTCGCCGTGGTGCAGGGCAACGTGCCGCGGCTCGGGCTCGACTTCAACGCCCAACGCGCCGCGGTGCTCGGCAACCACGTGGAGGCCACCCGGGACCTCGCCGACGACGTGCGCGCCGGCCGGGTCGACCCCCCGGACCTCGTCGTGTGGCCGGAGAACTCCTCCGACATCGACCCGTTCGCCGACTCCGAGGCCTTCGCCCTCATCGACCAGGCGGTGCGCGACATCGGCGTGCCGGTGCTCGTCGGCGCGGTCCTCGACGGGCCCGGCGACAAGATCAGCAACACCGGCATCGTGTGGGACCCGGAGACCGGTCCGGGGGAGCGGTACGTCAAGCGCCACCCGGTGCCGTTCGGCGAGTACATCCCGCTGCGGTCGCTGGCTCGCCGCATCAGCTCGCAGGTCGACCTCGTGCCCCGGGACTTCGCCGCGGGGAAGCAGGTCGGCGTGCTCGACGTCGGGCCGGCGCGGGTGGGCGACGTCATCTGCTTCGAGATCGCCTACGACGGGCTGGTCCGCGACGCCGTGCGCGAGGGCGGCAGGCTGCTGGTCGTGCAGACCAACAACGCCACCTTCGGCCGCAGCGCGCAGACCGAGCAGCAGCTGGCGATGAGCCGGCTGCGCGCCGTCGAGCACGGCCGCGCCGTCGTCGTCGCCGCCACCAGCGGCATGAGCGCCGTCGTGCAGCCGGACGGTGAGCTGTCGCACCGCACCGCGGTGTTCACCCGCGACGTGTCGGTGACCTCCGTGCCGCTCGTCGACGACCAGACGCTCGCGACGCGGCTCGGCGTCGTCCCGGAGATCGCGCTGTCGCTGCTCGCGGCCGGCACGCTGGTCGCGGGCGTGCGGCGCAGGGCGGCGGCTGCATGAGCGCGTCGCTGGGACGCGTGCTCGTCGTCGTCCCGACCTACAACGAGGCCGGCAACGTCGAGCCGATCACCGAGCGGCTGCGCGCCGCCGTCCCGGACGCGCACCTGCTCGTCGTCGACGACGGCAGCCCCGACGGCACCGGCGCGATCGCCGACCGGCTGGCGGCGTCCGACGACGCCGTGCACGTGCTGCACCGCACCGAGAAGGCCGGCCTCGGCGCCGCCTACATCGCCGGCTTCGCCTGGGCCCGCGAGCACGGCTACGACGTCGTCGTCGAGATGGACGCCGACGGCTCGCACGCGCCGGAGGAGCTGCCGCGCCTGCTCGACGCGCTGGCCGACGCCGACGTCGTGCTGGGCAGCCGCTGGGTGAGGGGCGGCCGGGTCGTGAACTGGCCGCGCTCGCGCGAGGTGCTCAGCCGGGGCGGCAACTGGTGGACCCGGGTGATGCTCGGGCTGCCGCTGCGCGACGCCACCGGCGGCTTCCGGGCCTACCGCCGCGCCGTGCTCGACGCCCTGCCGCTCGACTCGGTCGCCTCGCAGGGCTACTGCTTCCAGGTGGACCTGGTCTGGCAGGCCTGGCGCAACGGCTGCCACGTCGTCGAGGTGCCGATCACGTTCGTGGAGCGGGTGCGCGGGGAGTCGAAGATGAGCCGCGCCATCGTGCTCGAGGCGCTGTGGCGGGTCACCTGGTGGGGCCTGTCGACCGGCCGGTCGCACCGCCGGGCCGACGCGCGGGTCGACAGCCCGGCCACCGGAGGTCGCTGATGCCGGCGCTGCTCGTGGCCCTGCTGGTCGTCGTGCCGCTGATCGAGATCTACCTGCTCGTCCAGGTCGGCCAGGTCATCGGCGCGCTCTGGACCGTGGTGCTGCTCGTGGTCATGTCGGTGATCGGCGGGCTGCTGCTGCGCCGGGAGGGCGCGCGCACCTGGCGGGCCTTCCGGACGGCGCTGCACGGCGGCCGGGTGCCGGCGAAGGAGGTCGCAGACGGCGCGCTGGTGCTGTTCGGCGGCGCGCTGATGCTCACGCCGGGCTTCGCGACGGACCTGCTGGGGCTGGCCTGCGTGCTGCCGGGGTCGCGGGCGGTGCTGCGGCGGCTGCTGACCGGCGTGGTGGCCCGCCGGCTCGGCGGCCCGGGGATGGCCGGCGCCTTCGCGGCCGACCGGCGCAGTGCCGGGGGCCGGCCGCGTGCGGCTCGCCCGGGCCGCGGCGACGTCGTCGAGGGGACCGTGGTCGACCGCCCGGTGGACGGCGCGAACGACCGGCCGGACGACGGCGCGGGCGAGCAGCGGCCCGACCGTCGCTGACGGGGCACAGGCGCGAACGGCCCCGTCCGGGTCGGACGGGGCCGTTCGGACGGTCAGCCGGTCAGGCGGACTTCTTGCCCTTCTCGGCCTTCAGCGCGGCCTTGACCTTGCCCTGGTGCTCGTGCAGGACGGCGAGCCGCTCGGCGAGCACCTCCTCGAGCTCGGCCGGCGTGCGGCGCTCGAGCAGCATGTCCCAGTGGGTGCGGGCGGGCTTGCCCTTCTTCGGCTCGGGCTGCTCGCCGTCGCGCAGCAGCGACGTCGCGCCGCAGATCCGGCACTCCCACGTGGGCGGGATGTCGGCCTCGGCGGCGAACGGGACGGCGGTCTCGTGCCCCTCGGGGCAGTCGTAGACGGTGCGCAGGCGCGGGGCGAACTCGGTGTGCCGGTCGCTCTCGTAGCTCACCGCTCCGAGGCGAGTGCCTCGCAGGACGCGGTCGCTCATGGGATGTCCTCCCGGTTCGGTGTCGCCTCGTGCAACGAGCGTGCGCCTGCAAGGATTCCCGCGGTGCGGTGCGGGACACCCGCCCGCCGGGTGTCGGAAGGGGCTCGACTGTGACGCTTGTCTCGCGTTCCTCCTCGCTGGAGCGGGCGGTCGACCGTGCCGGTGACCGTCTGGAGGCATCGGCCCTGGCGGCGGGCGGCTTGAGCGCCGCCCCTGTCAGGAAGGCCGTCGGGGCCGCGCCGTCCCTGGTCCGCGCGCTCGCCGCGACGTGGCTGACGCCGCTGCGGCTGGCTCAGGGACGCACCGCCGCGGGCGTCGCGATGGTCGCCGCACCGGCCCGCAGCGCCGCGGCGATGGGCGTCGACGGCGACGTCGCGCGCGCCAGCACGTGGACGACGCAGATGCTCGGCGCGCGCGAGATCGCGCTCGGCGGTGGCGCGTGGTTGGCGCTGCGCCGCGGCGACGGCCGCGCGGCGCGGCTGTGGCTGGCGGCCGGACTGGTCGCCGACGCCGTCGACGCGCTGGCCGTCGCCGGCGCCGTGGGCCGCGGAAAGGTCCGGCCGGCGCTGGGCGTCCCGCTCATCGCCGTGGCGACGACGGCCGTCGGCGTCTCGACCGCCGCGCTGGCCGCCGACGACGACCCCACCTGACTCGGGCTGATCTCACCTGACCGTGCCGTCGGCTAGCCTGGCGGCGTTCGACGAAGGGGAGTAGCCCCCCTCCGGCTGGTCGACACGCTGGGGCCCTCGCCCCCGGTCAGCAGGGTCCGCTCCGCACGGAGCGGGCGGGCGAGACCTTCGGCGCCGGTACGACGTACCGGGCCGAGGGCGCCTGCCGACCTCCGCCCGGTGCAGGACGGAGATCGAGGCCCGTGTCCGCGCTCGCGCTCGCCTTCGGCGTGGTGTTCCTCGCCGAGCTGGGCGACAAGAGCCAGCTGCTCGCGCTCAGCCTGGCCGCCCGCCGCCCGGCGTGGAAGGTGCTCGCCGGCCTCGCGCTGGCGGCGGTCGTGCTGCAGGGGCTGTCCGCCGGCGTCGGCGCCGCGGTCGCCAGCGCCGTGCCGTCGAGGCTGGTCGGCGTGCTGGCCGGCATCGGGTTCCTGCTCGCAGCCGTCCTGGTGCTGCGCTCGGGCGACGACGTCGCCGTCGCGTCGCCGTCGCGGTTCCGGTCGACGGTGCTGCTGTCGTTCGCCAGCCTGCTCGTCGCCGAGCTCGGCGACAAGACGATGATCGCGACGGCGGCGCTGGCCGCCCGCGAGCCCGCTGTCCTGGTCTGGCTGGGCGGCACCGCCGGGTTCGTCGCCGCCGACGCGCTCGCCGTGCTGGTCGGCGTCGGGCTGCTGCGCCGGCTGCCGGTCGCTGCCGTGCGGCGTGCGACGGCGGCGCTGCTCACGGTGCTCGGCGTCGTCCTCGTGGTGGGCGTGCTCTGACGCCGCCCCTGCCGAGAGCGCCGATAATCGACATTATGACAGGTCGCCGGCGGGCGGGCCCTCCCTCACAGGTCCCGCCACAGGTGCAGCTCGTCGCGCAGGTCGTCGTCAGCGAGCCGCAGCGCACCCGGCAGCCGGCCCACCTCGCGGTAGCCGTGGCGCAGGTAGAACGCCTCGGTGCCGGTGCCGCCGCGCACGGTCAGGTGCAGCGCGCGCAGCCCCAGCCGGGCGCCGACCTCGTCGGCGCTGCCGAGCAGCGCCCGGCCGTGACCGCAGCCCTGCAGGTCGGGGTGCACCTGCAGCCGCTTGAGCGTCCGCCAGTGCGGGCTGAGCGGGCCGCCGCGGGCCTCGAGCACGTACCAGCCGGCGACGCGGTCGCCGAGGAGCCCGACCACCAGGTCGTCGGTGCCGGCCTCGAGGCGGGTCCAGGTCGGCGCCGCCAGCACCTGCGCCGCGGCCTCGTCGGCCGGCGCGACGAGCCCGAGCGCGCCGCCGGCGTTGGTCGCCTCCACCCAGATGCGCACCAGCTCGTGGCGCAGCGCGTCGTCCAGCGCCGGCCGGTGCTCGATCCGCAGGTCCACCGGGTCCTCTCGTTCGTCGCGACGACCCTACGGTCGGGCCGGTCGGTCGCGCCCTAGGGTCGGCCCGTGGACGACCGATCCGTCGACGACGAGCGGCCGCTGGCGGTGTTCGACGTCGACGGCGTGCTGGCCGACGTCCGCCACCGCGTGCACTACGTCGAGCGGCGGCCGAAGGACTGGGACGCGTTCTTCGCCGCCGCCGTCGACGACCCGCCGCTCGCGCCGGGCCTGGCCCTCGCCCACGCCAGCGCGCAGGACTGCGAGGTCGTCTACGTGACCGGCCGACCCGAGCGCTGCCGGCGCGACACTCTCGACTGGTTCCGCCGGCACGGGCTGCCCGAGGGCCGGCTCGTCATGCGCGACCCGGGCGACCGCCGGCCGGCCCGCTTCGCCAAGCCCCAGCTGCTGCGGCGGCTGGCCCGGGGGCGCGTGGTCGCCGTCGTGGTGGACGACGACGAGCAGGTGTGCGCCGCCTACGAGGCCGCGGGCTTCCGGGTGATGCGGGCGACGTGGATGACGGCGCCGGAGGCGCTGCGGCGGGCTCAGGAGGTGGAGGGCCGCACCTGACCGGCCATCGCCCGCAGCAGCGGCTCGGCCTTGGCGTGGGCCTCCGCCACCTCGGCCGCCGGATCGCTGTCCCAGGTGATGCCGCCCCCGGCCCACAGGTGCACCGAGCCCGCGTCCGCCGCCAGCGTGCGGATCGTCAGGCCGAGTTCGAGCCCGCCGGGCCAGAGCATGCCGAACGCGCCCATCGCCGGCCCGCGGCCGACCGGCTCGAGCTCGGCCAGCAGGCTGCACGCCGCGTGCTTCGGCGCGCCCGTCACCGAACCCCCCGGCAGCAGGGCGCGCAGCACCTCCAGCACGCCCACGTCCTCGCGCAGCCGCGCCGTCACCCGCGAGGCGGCGTGCCACAGCCCGGACCACTCCGCGACGGCGAACAGCTCGTCGACCTCGACGCTGCCGGTGACGGCGACCCTCGACAGGTCGTTGCGCTCGAGGTCGACGATCATGACGTGCTCGGCCCGCTCCTTGGCACTGCCCAGCAGCTGCTCGCGGGTACCCGGTGCGACGGGCCGCGTGCCCTTGACCGGCACGGTGCTGATGCGGTCGCCGGCGACGCGCACCAGCTGCTCGGGCGAGGCGCAGCCGACCGCCCACCCCGGCCCGGTCAGGAATCCCCCGTACGTCGCGCCGGGCAGCGAGGCGACGGCGGCCGCCAGCGCGCCCGGGTCCGCGTCGTGCGCCGCGACGCGGTGGCCGACGACGTTGGCCTGGTAGACGTCGCCGCGCGCGATCGCCTGCCGCACCTGCTCGACGGCGTCGGCGTGCTGCACGTCGTTCCAGGTCGTGCGCCATGCCTCGCGGGGCACGACGGCGGGCGGAGTGCCGGCAGGTGCCGCTCCCCCGCGGCGGCGCACGGCGACGGCGACCAGGTCGGGCACCGCCGGCACCGGCGACGCGGCACCGGTCGGCAGCCCCGCGATCGCGGCGCAGCCCGTGGCGCCGGCGAGCAGCACGACCGCGGTGGTGACCTCGTCGGGCTCCCGACCGACGCGGTGCGCGGTGAGGAACTCCCCCAGCGCGACCGCAGGGTCGGCCGTGTCCCCCGCTCTCCACTGCCACCGGTCGACCTCGTGCAGCGGGCCTGACCACCCCGGAGGGCGGCCAGGTGGCCCGATATGCCCTGTGTGCTGCTCCAGACGGCTCATCTGGCCCTGACCGTCGGTACGAACTTCCCCAGCAAGTGGGTGTTCAGCATGCACAGGAGGCTTCCGAAGAGGAGGATGCGGGCAGCCCTAGACCCGAGCACCGCACCGGACCTGACCCACGCAGGAGCACGACGATGTGCGACCACTCCCCCGCCTGCCCCGGACCGACCGACCCTGACCACGACGCCGCGCGCGTCATCAGCAGCCACCCCGAGCAGGGCTGGAGCCTGCTGTGCAACGGCGTCGTCGTCTTCGATGACACCGGCGAGATCCTGCCCGACGGTCGCACCGTCGCGCCGCACCGTCCGGCCTGCCGCACCTGGGTGCCGCTGCAGCAGAGCCGCGTCGGCGTCCACACCGCCGCCTGAGCTCAGCCGCGCTCTCCGCTCCCCCCGCGACTGCTCGCCGCGACGTCCCTGTCCGCAGCCTTACCGCCGACCGCGCTCTCGGTCGCGGGCTGCTCGTAGGCCGTCGGTGACGGGCACGAGCACACCAGGTTCCGGTCGCCGTAGGCACCGTCGATCCGCCGCACCGGGGGCCAGTACTTCGCCGCGCGGTCGACGCCGGGAGGGAACGCTGCCGTCCGCCGCTCGTACGCGCGGCCCCACTCGCCCGCCAGGCAGGCCGAGGTGTGCGGCGCCTGCCGCAGCGGGCTGTCCTCGAGCGGCCAGGTGCCCGCGGCCACCTCGTCGATCTCCTCCCGGATGCGCAGCATCGCGTCGCAGAACCGGTCGAGCTCGGCGAGGTCCTCGCTCTCGGTCGGCTCGATCATCAGGGTGCCGGCGACCGGGAAGCTCATGGTCGGGGCGTGGAAGCCGTAGTCGATGAGGCGCTTGGCCACGTCGTCGACCGTGACGCCGGTGGACCTCGTCAGCGGGCGCAGGTCGACGATGCACTCGTGGGCGACGAGGCCGTCGCGGCCGGTGTAGAGCACCGGGAAGGCGTCGCGCAGCCGGGCCGCCACGTAGTTCGCCGACAGCACCGCCACCTGGGTGGCGCGCCTGAGGCCGTCGGCGCCCATCATCCGCACGTACGCCCAGCTGATCGGCAGGATGCCCGCGCTGCCGTACGGCGCTGCGCTGACCGGACCCGGGCCGGTGGCCGGACCGGCGGTCGGGTCGAGCGGGTGGTTCGGCAGGTACGGGGCCAGGTGCGCGCGCGCCGCGACGGGACCGACGCCGGGACCGCCGCCGCCGTGCGGGATGCAGAAGGTCTTGTGCAGGTTCAGATGGCTGACGTCGGCGCCGAACCGGCCCGGCCGCGCCAGGCCGACGAGCGCGTTGAGGTTGGCGCCGTCGACGTAGACCTGCCCGCCGGCGTCGTGCACCGAGGCGCAGACGTCGGCGATGGTGTCCTCGTACACGCCGTGCGTGCTCGGGTAGGTGACCATCAGCGCCGCGAGCCGGTCGCGGTGCTCGTCGATCTTGGCGTGCAGGTCGTCGAGGTCGACGTCACCGGTCGAGGTCGTGCCGACGACGACGACGCGCATGCCGGCCATCACGGCGCTCGCGGCGTTGGTCCCGTGCGCGCTGGCCGGGATGAGGCAGACGTCGCGCTCGACCTCGCCGTGGGCGCGGTGGTACTCGCGGATGGCCAGCAGCCCGGCCAGCTCGCCCTGGCTGCCGGCGTTCGGCTGCAGGCTGCAGGCGTCGTAGCCGGTGATCTCGCACAGCCACCGGGCGAGGTCGTCGACGACCTGCCGGATGCCGGCCGAGTGCTCCTGCGCCGTGAACGGGTGCAGCGCCGCGAACTCCGGCCACGTCACCGGCTCCATCTCGGCGGCCGCGTTGAGCTTCATCGTGCACGAGCCCAGCGGGATCATCGTGCGGTCGAGGGCGAGGTCGGCGTCCGAGAGGCGCCGCAGGTACCGCATCATCGCGGTCTCGGAGCGGTGCCCGGAGAAGACCTGGTGCTGCAGCACCGGGTCGCTGCGCCGCAGGTCGCCGGGCAGCCGGTCGTCGGTGGACACGTCCAGGTCGTGCCAGTCGACCGGCCGGCCGCCGAAGGCCGCGACCACGGCGTCGAGGTGCGCCGTCGTCGTCGTCTCGTCGGTGCTCATCGCCAGCGTGTCGGCGTCCACGACGCGCAGCTCGACGCCTCGCTCGAGGGCGGCGTCGCGCACCGCCTGGGCGCGACCTCCGACCCGGACGGTGAGGGTGTCGAAGAAGCTGCCGTGCAGCGGTTCTGCGCCCGTGTCACGCAGCGCGGCGGCGAGCAGCGCCGCCAGCCGGTGGGTGCGCGTCGCGATGGCGCGCAGCCCGTCGGGCCCGTGGTGGACGGCGTACATCGCAGCCATGACGGCGAGCAGGACCTGAGCGGTGCAGATGTTGCTCGTCGCGCGCTCGCGGCGGATGTGCTGCTCGCGGGTCTGCAGCGCCAGCCGGTAGGCCGGCTCGCCGTCGGCGTCGATGCTCACCCCGACCAGCCGGCCCGGCATCGACCGCTCCAGTCCCTTGCGGACGCTCATGTAGCCGGCGTGCGGCCCGCCGAACCCGAGCGGGACGCCGAAGCGCTGCGAGCTGCCGACGGCGACGTCGGCGCCGAGCTCACCCGGCGACGTCAGCAGCAGCAGGGCGAGCAGGTCGGCCGCGACGGCGACGACGGCGCCGCGCTCCTTCGCCCGGGCGACGAGCGCGCGGGGGTCGCGGACCGCGCCGCTGCTGCCGGGGTACTGCAGCAGGAGGCCGAACATCTCCGTGTCGGGCAAGCCGCTTGTCGACACATCGACGACCTCGACGCGCAGGCCGAGCGGCTCCGCGCGCGTCTGCACCACGGCGATCGTCTGCGGGTGGCAGTCGGCGTCGACGACGAAGACGGCGTCCTCGCCCACCTTGCTGGTGCGGCGCGCCAGCGTCATCGCCTCGGCGGCCGCGGTGGCCTCGTCGAGCAGCGAGGCGCCGGCGATCGGCAGCCCGGTGAGGTCCTCGACCACGGTCTGGAACGTGAGCAGCGCCTCGAGCCGACCCTGGCTGATCTCCGGCTGGTACGGCGTGTAGGCGGTGTACCAGGCGGGGTTCTCGAGCACGTTGCGCAGCACGACCGGCGGGGTGAGGGTGCCGTGGTAGCCGAGGCCGAGCATCGGCGTGGTGACGCGGTTGCGACCGGCGACCTCGCGCAACTCGGCCAGCATGGCGGCCTCGCTCGCCGCGGCCGGCAGGTCGAGCGCCTCGGTCGCCCGGATGGCCGCCGGCACGGCAGCGGTCGAGAGCGCGTCGAGCGACGGCTGCCCGACGACGTCCAGCATGCGCTGCAGCTCGGCGTCGCTCGGGCCGATGTGCCGGCGGGCGAAGGCCTGCGACTGCTCGAGCTCGGCGAGCGAGGGGCGGTCGGTCACGGAGGGCTCCAGGCGGACGGCCGGGACGGCGCGCGGTCGCGCGCCGCTGCCCTCCCCGCTCTGTCATGGGACCTGAGAGCTTCACCACGCCGCCGGGGCGAGCTGTTCGGCAGCGGGCTTGCACCGTCGGTGGGCCCTGCTCGACCGGGGTCGGGCCGGGCCGCTTTCCAGAGTCGCCTGTCCCCCGCGGTCCGGTGGCCTGAGAGGTTCGGTGGGGAGGAGTTGCTCCTTCGGCGCCCCGGACTGGCGGCCCGGGGACTCTCCCGCGAGGGGTCGTCGGCGAGCGCCAGGCTAGCAGCGGCAGAGGGTGCGGGCCGGTCGGCGCGCCGCGGCCAGCGGTGCTGCGGGCGCGCTGCCGGACGGCCGGCGTGGCGCGGAGCGTGCCGTCAGGCGGGGGTGCGGCGGCGGCGGCGGGAGGCCAGCTCGTCACTGGTCTCGGCCGCGTCACCGGCGGCGGCATCGGCGTGCGCCCGCTCTCCCGGCAGCTGCGCGAGGGTGCCCTCGACGTCGCGGACCTGCCGGCCGACGGCGATGGCGAACACCGCCTGGCCCCCCTGCAGGAGGTCGACGATCTCGTCGTTCGACGTGCACTCGTACACCGTCGTGCCGTCGCTCATGAGCGTGATCTCGGCCAGGTCCGCCACGCCGCGGTCGCGCAGGCTGGCGATGGCGGTGCGGATGTTCTGCAGGCTGATGCCGGCGTCGAGCAGCTTCTTGACGATCTTCAGCACGAGGATGTCGCGGAAGGAGTACAGCCGCTGCGTGCCCGAGCCGGAGGCCTCGCGGACGCTGGGCTCCACGAGCCCGGTGCGGGCCCAGTAGTCGAGCTGGCGGTAGGTGATGCCGGCTGCGCTGCACGCGGTGGGGCCCCGGTAACCCACGTCCTCGGGCGAGCTGCCCGGCCGGTCGGTCTCCGGGAGGTCGTCGAACAGGGTGCCCTGCAGACCGAGCGCGGCGCGGGCGGCGGCCTCCACCGGGCTGTCCTGCTCCCCCGCGCTGGATCGGCGCGCCGGAGGGCCGTCGGTCTGCCCGGGCTGCTCGGTCACCGCGGCCGCCTCTCGTCTGCTGCCGGCCGAGGAGCCGGACGTGGAACGCACGCTAGGGATGCCGGTCGAGGCTGGTCAACGTCATCACTCGGCGCGTCGCAACCCTCAACCTCTAGTAGAGGGTCAGGATCCGCGCTCGAAGTCCTCAGGGGAGATGTTGTCGAGGAACTCGCGGAACTTCTCGACCTCGTCCTCCTGCTCGTCGGGGATGGCGATCCCCGCCTCGTCGAGCACGGTCTGCTCGCAGCGGATGACCGTGCCGGTGCGCATGGCCAGCGCGATGGCGTCCGACGGGCGGGCGCTGACGACGACGTCGCCGTCGAAGGCGAGCTCGGCGTAGAACACGCCGTCACGCAGGTCGGTGATGGTGACCGTGCGCAGCGGCCGGTCCAGCGCGTCCAGCAGGTCGCGCAGCAGGTCGTGCGTCATCGGCCGGGCCGTGACCACTCCCTGCTGGGCGAACGCGATGGCCGTCGCCTCGACCGCGCCGATCCAGATCGGCAGGAACCGGTCGCCGTCGACCTCCTTGAGCAGCACGATCGGCTGCTGGCTGGGCAGCTCGACGCGCACGCCGACGACGCTCACCTCGCAGCTCGTCCCGGAGGCCCCGCCGGACCCTGCCACGCGCACCTCCACCTCGGGCTGGCACCGGCCGGAGGCCCCGGCCGGTGTGGGATGTGCCCCGTCTCGCTGGTGCCTTGCACCGCTGGCGCGGCACGCCAGCGACCCTACTCCGCGAGCGGCCGGCTGCCCTGTCCGGTGGGCCCGCCGTCCGCGCGTGTGCGGGTCACCGGCGCAGGCCCGGCGCGAGCCCGGCGCGGACGAGCGTGGCGTGCAGCTTCACCGACAGCGCCGCCAGCTCGCGAGCCACCTCGTCGGCCCGCGCCCGCGCTTCGGGGTTGCGCTGCCGGACGAGCGGCATGACGACCTGCTCCACGAGCCCGACCTCTCGGTCGGCGGCGGCGCGGAAGGCCCGCAGGTGCCGCGCCTCGATGCCGAACCGGGCCATCTCGGCGACCGTCTTCGCGATCACCAGCGCGTTGCCGTCGTAGTGGCTGGTGCCCGCGACGGGGCCGACGAGCCCGAAGGACTCCAGTTGCTCGAGCCGGTCGGGCTCCAGGCCGGCGGCGTCCACCAGCTCGCGCTTCGACAGCCGCACCTCGCTGACCTCGGGGAGGAAGGCGTCCGGACCGGGCAGTCCCTCGGCGGCGACGAGTGCCCGGGGCACCTTGGGCGCCCCGCCGCTGAGGGCCGGCGGCTCGAGCCCGCGGTCGATCGCGTCGAGGTGCTCCTTGATGACCCGCAGCGGGAGGTAGTGGTCGCGCTGCGCGGACAGCACGTACCGCAGCCGCCCGACGTCCTCGCGGGAGAACTTGCGGTAGCCCGACGACGTGCGCTCCGGCTCCACCAGGCCCTCGGCCTCGAGGAAGCGGATCTTGGAGATGGTGATGTCGGGGAAGTCAGGGCGCAGTTGGCCCAGTACCTCGCCGATGCTCATGAAGGCCCGTGCCGGCAGGCCGCCGGCCGCGCCTGCGCTCACGCGTCGCCGCCCCGGTGGCCGGTGAGGAAGACCAGGCGGTACTTGCCGATCTGCACCTCGTCGCCGCCGGCGAGGCCGGCCGCGTCGATGCGCTCGCGGTTCAGATAGGTGCCGTTGAGGCTGCCGACGTCACGCACCACGAAGCCGCCGCCCTCGCGGACGAACTCGGCGTGCCGCCGCGAGACGGTGACGTCGTCGAGGAAGATGTCGGACTCCGGGTGCCGACCGGCCGTGGTGACGTCGGCGTCGAGCAGGAACCGGCTGCCCGCGTTCGGGCCGCGCTTGACGACGAGCAGCGCGCTGCCGGGCGGCAGCGACTCGAGAGCGTGCGGGTCGCCGTCGCCGGCGTCCCCGGTCGTGGTGTCGCCGTCGAGACCCTCGAGCGCCGACAACGAGATCGTCGATGTCGTCTCGACCGGCGCGTCACCGCCGCTGCCGCGCTGCAGCGCGTTGCCGCAGCGTGAGCAGAACCGGCTGTCGTCGGGGTTCTGCTGACCGCACTGAGTGCAGAACACGTGTCTCGCCGCCTCCTGACGTGGCTGCTCTCGAGCGGTCGGTCCGCCGAGCCGGGACCGGGAGACCGAGATCTGTCCGAACCGGTGCCGGGAGGTCCCGGCGGTCCCGGCGAACCTAGTGTCCGCTCTCGGCGAGGGTCAACCGCTCGTGGAGGGACTGTGTGCCCCGCACGTGCTGCTGCCGTCGACGTCGACCTCGAGAAGAGGTCGAGCCGGTGCCGACGGTCAGTCCGCCACGCGGTCCTGGTAGCTGGCGGCGTCGAGCAGCGCGTCGGACCCGAGCGCGGCGTCGACGCCGCCGGACGGCCGCAGCTCGAACATCCAGCCCTCGCCGTAGGGGTCGCTGTTGACCAGGTCGGGCGAGCTCTCCAGGGCCTCGTTGACCGCCGTCACCGTGCCGGCCAGGGGCGCGTACACGTCGGAGACGCTCTTGGTGGACTCGACCTCGCCGACGGCCTGGCCGGCGGTGAGCTCGGCCCCGACGGCGGGCAGCGTGACGAAGACGATGTCGCCGAGCGCGTCCTGCGCGTACGAGGTGATGCCCACCCGCAGCACGGCACCGTCACCCTCGCCGACCACGCGCACCCACTCGTGCTCGGCCGTGTACTTGACGTCGTCGGGGTACACGGGCGGCCTTCCGGTCGGGATCGGGGCGGGCGCGGCCGGCCGGCCGCGGAGGTCCGCGGCGTCAGTCGTCGCCGTCGGCCGGGCGAGCATATTGAGGCCGCTCCAGCG
>DATMJH010000303.1:0-9511 GCA_035554015.1 Mycobacteriales bacterium | reverse complement strand
GCCCACACGGGCGTGGCTGCGTTGTCGGTGTTCACCACCCGGACGCGCACTGTGGAGCCGCGACGTGCCGGCACCTCGACGTCGCCGGTGCGGCCGTTCAGCGTCGCCGTGCCGTCGTAGACGTGCAGCAGCGCCAGCTCGTCCTGCGCCCGCTGCTCCGGCGCCTCCGGCACCACCACGAGCGCGCCGAACAGCCCCCGTCGCACCTGCTCGTGCGAGACCTGGTGCGAGTGGTACCAGTACGACCCGCGCTCGACGCGGAAGCGGTAGACGTACGACTCCCCGACGGCGACCGCGTCCTGCGTCACGCCGGCGACGCCGTCGGCCGCGTTCGGCACGTCGACGCCGTGCCAGTGCAGGGTGACGCCGTCGGCGACGGACTGGTTGACCAGCGTCACCTCCAGCAGCTGACCCTCGACGGCACGGATCGTCGGGCCCGGCGAGGTGCCGTTCACGGTGTAGCCGTCGACCTCGACCCCGGACGGCAGCCGGAACCGCTCCTGGCGGGCTGTGAGCGTCACCCGCACGTCGGCGGCACCGTCCGGCGCCACCAGCTCCTCGACGCTGCGGCCACCGTGCCCGTCGTGGCCCGCCGCGACCGGGCCGCCGCCGTAGTCGTGGTACCCCATGTCCATCACGTCGTAGGTCCCGGGCACGAGGCTGTCCTGCCACAGCCACGCCAGCGGCGCGACCAGAGTGAGGCTGGCCAGGACGGCGGCGAGCAGCCGCCGCCGCTCGCGCGTCACGGAACCGGCGCGCTAGACGGAGGCGTCCGCGCGCGTCCCCACGCTGCTCGCGACCGGCACGGCGGAGGCGGCTCGTGCCGCGACCACGGCTGTCGCGAAGATGGCGAAGGCGTTGAGCCCGTGCAGCAGGCCGAGGAACGGCAGGCCGCTCGCGTTGATGCCGAGCAGGACCTGCACCACCACCAGTCCGAACAGGATGCCGGCCCACTTCGTGCCACCCGGCACCTTCGCGAAGAACGAGACGATCAGCAGGATCAGCGCGAGCAGCGGGATGAGCATCATCCCGTTCATGCCGTGGACGATGAACCCGACCACCTCGGTGAACGGGATGTCGTCGCTCTCCCTGACCTGCTTGTTGAGGACCCCGTCCTCCTCGAGGACCCAGTGGCTCAGGCCGGACGTGCCGTAGGCCATCGCCATCGCCTGGATGACGACCTCCAGCGCGAGCAGGTAGCCCAGGACGCGATACGTCTTCCTCATGATCCCCCGCCGGTGTGCGTCGTGTCCGCGGCAGAGGGACAGGGCCGACGGCACCGGCAGGTGTACGGCGCGAGGCAGCGCGCGTCAAGCACCTACGGCGTGGTGCCGCAGGCGGAGTCGCCGCCGCCCGCCCGACGCCGCCCGCCCGAACCGGTCGGCTCGGACTACTCCCACTCGATGGTGCCCGGCGGCTTGCTCGTGACGTCGAGCACCACGCGGTTCACCTCGCGCACCTCGTTGGTGATGCGGGTCGAGATGCGCGCGAGCACGCCGTACGGCAGTCGCGTCCAGTCCGCCGTCATGGCGTCCTCGGACGAGACCGGCCGCAGCACGACCGGGTGGCCGTAGGTCCGGCCGTCGCCCTGCACCCCGACGGAGCGGACGTCGGCGAGGAGCACCACGGGGCACTGCCAGATCTCCCGGTCGAGCCCGGCGGCGGTGAGCTCCTCACGGGCGATGGCGTCGGCCTCGCGGAGGATCTCGAGCCGGTCCTGCGTCACCTCGCCGATGATGCGGATCCCGAGACCGGGCCCGGGGAAGGGCTGCCGCCAGACGATGCCCTCGGGCAGCCCGAGCTCCAGGCCGACGCGGCGCACCTCGTCCTTGAACAGCAGCCGCAGCGGCTCGACGAGCGAGAACTGCAGGTCGTCCGGCAGGCCGCCGACGTTGTGGTGGCTCTTGATGTTCGCGGCACCCTCGCCGCCGCCGCTCTCGACGACGTCGGGGTAGAGGGTGCCCTGCACGAGGAACTCGACCGGCGCTGCGTCGTCGGACGAGGCGGCCTCCTCGACGACCGCACGGGCCTCCTCCTCGAACACGCGGATGAACTCCCGGCCGATGGCCTTGCGCTTGTCCTCCGGGTCGGTGAGCCCGGCGAGCGCGTCGAGGAACCGCTTGCTCGCGTCGGCGACGCGCAGCTGCACGCCGGTGGAGGCGACGAAGTCCTGCTCGACCTGCTCCGCCTCGCCCTTGCGCAGCAGCCCGTGGTCGACGAACACGCAGGTCAGCTGGTCACCGACGGCGCGCTGCACCAGCGCTGCCGCGACGGCGGAGTCGACGCCGCCGGACAGCCCGCAGACGACGCGCTTGTCGCCGACCTGCGCCCGGATCCGCTCGACCTGCTCCTCGACGATGTTGACCATCGTCCAGGTGCGCCGGCAGGCGGCGGCGTCGAGGAACGCCTCCAGCACGCGCTGGCCCTGCTCGCTGTGCAGCACCTCGGGGTGGAACTGCACGCCGTACAGGCCGCGCTCGGGGTGCTCGAAAGCGGCGACCGGCGTCTGCGGCGTCGCCGCCGTCACGGTGAAGCCGTCGGGCGCCTCGGCGACGGCGTCGTTGTGCGACATCCAGACCGACTGCTGCGCAGGCAGTCCGCTGAACAGCACGCCCGGCTCGACGACGGCGAGCGGCGTGCCGCCGAACTCGGCGGTGCCCGTGCGGTCGACACGACCGCCGAGCGCCCGGGCCATCGCCTGGAAGCCGTAGCAGATGCCGAACGTCGGCACACCGGTCTCGAAGAACCCGGCCGGGACCTGCGGGGCGCCCTCGGCGTACACCGACGACGGGCCGCCGGACAGAATGACGGCGCGCGGCCGCCGGGCGCGGACCTCATCGGCCGTGATGGTGTGCGGGACGACCTCGGAGTAGACCTTGGCCTCGCGCACGCGACGCGCGATGAGCTGCGCGTACTGGGCGCCGAAGTCGACGACGAGGACGAGGTCTTCGGCCGGTGACGGGTGCGCGCTCACCCGGGTCAGGCTACTGCCGCAGCAGGTCGAAACTCGGTCCGGCCGACGCCGGGTCCGGTCAGCTCGAGCGTGACACTGGCCCGGGCGTGGCGGCCGCCCCGGCTTCGGGCCGGCGGCTGCGGGCAGCCGGCGCGAGCATGACCTCGACCTTCTGGAACTCCTTGAGCGAGGAGTACCCGGTCATCGCCATCGCGCGGCGCAGGCCGCCGAACAGGTTGGTGGTGCCGTCGGCCGTGCACGACGGCCCGACGAGCACCTCCTGCAGCGTGCCGACCGTGCCGACGTCGACCCGCGTGCCGCGGGGCAGCTCCGGGTGCGAGGAGCCGTGCCCCCAGTGCCAGCCCCGCCCTGGTGCCTCCGCGGCCCGCGCGAGCGGGCTGCCCAGCATCACGGCGTCGGCGCCGCAGGCGATCGCCTTCGCCAGGTCGCCGCCGGTGCGCATCCCGCCGTCGGCGATGACGTGCACGTACCGGCCACCGGACTCGTCGAGGTAGTCGCGCCGCGCGCCGGCGGCGTCGGCGACCGCGGTGGCCATCGGCACCCCGATGCCCATGACGCTCCGCGTCGTGTTGGCGCTGCCGCCCGCCACGCCGACCAGGACGCCGGCGGCACCGGTGCGCATCAGGTGCAGCGCGCTCTGATAGGTCGCCGCGCCGCCGACGAGCACCGGCACGTCGAGATCGGCGATGAACCGCTTGAGGTTCAGCGGCTCCCGGCGGCTGCTGACGTGCTCCGCCGAGACCACGGTGCCCTGGATGACGAAGATGTCGACGCCGGAGTCGAGCACCGTCTGCGCGAACTGGACGGTCCGCTGCGGCGTGAGGCTCGCGGCGACGGTCACGCCGGCCTCGCGGATCTGCTTGACGCGCGCGGTGATGAGGTCGGCCTTGACCGGCTCGGCGTAGATGCGCTGGAGCTCGCGGGTCACCTCGGCCGGGGGGATCTCGGCGATGCGCTCCAGCAGGGGCTCCGGCTCGTCGTACCGGGTCCACAGCCCCTCGAGGTCGAGGACGCCGAGACCGCCGAGCCGGCCGAGCTCGATCGCCGTGGCCGGCGACATGACACCGTCCATCGCGCTGGCCACCAGCGGCAGCTCGAAGCGGTAGGCGTCGATGTCCCAGGCGATCGAGACGTCCTCGGGGTCACGCGTGCGGCGCGACGGCGCGATGGTGATGTCGTCGAAGCCGTACGCGCGCCGGCCCGTCTTGCCGATGCCGATCTCGACGGTGTCCGGCACGCTCAGCCCCGCCCGCTGTAGTTCGGCGCCTCGACCGTCATCTGGATGTCGTGCGGGTGGCTCTCCTTCAGCCCTGCGGCCGTGATGCGGACGAGCTGCGCGTCCTGCAGCTCGGCGATCGTGCGTGCTCCGCAGTAGCCCATGCCCGCGCGGAGGCCGCCGACGAGCTGGTGCGCGACGCCGGCGAGCGACCCGCGGTAGGGCACCTGCCCCTCGATGCCCTCCGGCACCAGCTTCTCGTCCGACAGCACGTCGTCCTGGAAGTAGCGGTCCTTGCTGTAGCTCTGCGCCTGACCGCGCGAGCGCATCGCCCCGAGCGACCCCATGCCGCGGTAGCTCTTGTACTGCTTGCCGTTGACGAACACCATCTCGCCCGGGCTCTCCTCGACGCCGGCGAGCAGGCTGCCGAGCATCACGGTGTCGGCGCCGCAGGCGATGGCCTTGGCGATGTCGCCGGAGTACTGCAGGCCGCCGTCGCCGATGACCGGCACGCCGGCGGGACGGGCCGCCTTGGCGGCCTCGAAGATGGCCGTCACCTGCGGCACACCGACACCCGCGACGACGCGAGTGGTGCAGATGCTCCCGGGTCCGACACCCGCCTTGATCGCGTCGGCCCCCGCCTCCACGAGCGCCTGCGCTCCAGCCCTCGTCGCGACGTTCCCGGCGATGACGTCGACGTCGGGCGCGGCCGCCTTCACACGGCCGACCATCTCGCCCACCATCCGGTTGTGGCCGTGCGCGGTGTCGACCACCACGGCGTCGACGCCGCACTCGACCAGCGCCATCGCCCGCTTGAAGGCGTCCTCGCCGACGCCCACCGCGGCGGCGACCATGAGCCGGCCGTCGGCGTCCTTGGTGGCCAGCGGGTACTGGTCGGCCTTGACGTAGTCCTTGACCGTGACGAGCCCGGTGAGCCGGCCGGCGGCGTCCACCAGCGGCAGCTTCTCGATCTTGTTCTCGCGCAGCAGGGCGAGCGCCTGCTCGCCGCCGACGCCCTCGCGCGCCGTCACGAGCGGCATCGGCGTCATGATCTCGCGTACCGGGCGGCGGCGGTCGGTCTCGAAGCGCATGTCGCGGTTGGTGACGATGCCGAGCAGGACGCCGTCGGCGTCGACCACCGGGGCGCCGGAGATGCGGTAGCGGCCGCACATCCGGTCGACGTCGTCGAGGGTGTCGTCGGGCGAGCAGGTGACCGGGTTGGTGACCATGCCGGCCTCGGAGCGCTTCACGA
This sequence comes from Mycobacteriales bacterium, assembly GCA_035554015.1. Taxonomy (GTDB): domain Bacteria; phylum Actinomycetota; class Actinomycetes; order Mycobacteriales; family SCTD01; genus DATLGD01. The sequence continues at coordinate 4,069 of DATMJH010000303.1, read as the reverse complement.
GGTCGACCTGCGTGGCCTGGTCCTCGATGGACAGGTTGCGGTGCAGCACGCCGACGCCGCCCTGGCGCGCCATCGCGATCGCCATCCGCGCCTCGGTGACGGTGTCCATCGCGCTCGAGAGCAGCGGCGTGCGCAGCGTGATGCGGCGGGACAGCCGCGTCGTCGTGTCGGCGTCGCTCGGGTTGAACGAGCTCTCCGCCGGGAGCAGCAGGACGTCGTCGAAGGTCAGTCCCAGCAGCGGGAACTTCGCATCGAAGGCGGGATCGGCGGGAGGCGTGTGGGGCATGTGGCGCCCTTCCGGCGGGCCGAGGGACGGGCTCGTCACTCTAGCCGCGGAGCCCCCTCCCCCGGCGATCTTCGCCTTGTGCACGTGCGCGCCGCGTGGCGGGCGACCACAGGACGAAGATCGCGGACGGCCGCTGGGCGATCTTCGCCTTGTGCACGTGCGCGCCGCGCGGCGGGCGACCACAGGACGAAGATCGCGGCGGTCCGCTGGGCGATCTTCGCCTTGTGCACGTGCGTGCCGCGTGGCGGGCGACCACAGGACGAAGATCGCGGACGGGGTGGGGCTGCTGGCGGGGTCGGTCAGCTGGCGGGGTGGGTCAGCTGACCAGGCCGCGGCGGAAGCCGAGCGCCACGGCCTGGGCGCGGTCGTTGACGCCGAGCTTGCGGAACAGCCGGCGGGCGTGGGTCTTGATGGTGTCCTCGGACAGGTACAGGTCGCGGCCGATCTGGGCGTTGCTCTTGCCCTGGCTCATGCCGGTGAGGACCTGCAGCTCGCGCTCGGTGAGCTGCGCGCCGGGCGGCATGCTGCGCACGCTGTCGCGGCTGGACAGCGCACGCCGCAGCGAGGGCTCGACGAGGTCGGCGCCGTCGAGGGCGTGCGCGACAGCCGCGCAGAGCTCCTCGTGCGACACGTCCTTGAGCAGGTAGCCGCGCGCGCCGTGCGAGACGGCGGCCGCGACCTGGTCGCGGTCGTCCGCCGCCGTCAGCATGATCACCTTGGCCTGCGGGTACTGCGCGACGAGCCGGCGGGTGGCCTCGAGCCCGCCCAGGCCGGGCATGCGGACGTCCATGAGCACCAGGTCGGGGTGCTCGTGCGGGTACCGGGCCAGCACCTCCTCGCCGCTGGCGGCGGTCTCGACGCGGTCGACGCCGGGGACACCGGCGACGAACTGGCGCAGTCCTTCGCGCACGATGCGGTGGTCGTCGCAGATCAGCACGGTGGTCACGGGATCGCCTCGATCTCGTCGTGGGAGATGGTGCCAGGGCTTGCCGGTACCGAGAGCACCACGCTCCCGGCCGGGTCGACGTGCAGCGACGCGCCGACCGCGCCGGCACGGGCGGTCCAGCGGTCGGGAGCCGGCAGGCGGCCGGCGACGCGCAGGTGCACACCGTCGACGTCGCGTCGCAGCTCCACGGCCGTCGTGGCCGTCGCCTCGCGGGCGACCGCCTGGACGAGCCGGTAGGCCACCGACGACGCGCGCGGTCCCAGGGCGTCCGAGGCCTCGCCGTCCAGGGACAGCGAGAGTCCGGGCGCACCGGCCTCGTGCAGCCGCTCGGCGAGCTGCTCGAGCGCGGGCCCCAGGCCGCCGTCGCCGCTGCCGCGCGGCCGGATCAGCCACAGCGACCTGCGCAGTGACTGCAGCGCCATCTGCACCGCGTCGCGCGCGGCGGCGGCGTCGCCACCGCGAACGGCGGCGTCAGCGGCGAAGCGGGCGTACACGAGCTCCTGCACCGGGCCGTCGTGCAGGGCGTCGGCGGTGTCGTCGGCGTCGGCGTCGGCGGCGTCGAGCAGGCTGCCCGCCAGCTCGCCGTCCGGTGGCCGCAGCGCGAGTCCCAGCACCGCGCACACGCCGCGCAGCGCCGGCAGGGCCGACGGCCGGGCGCCGACGACCGTCAGCGTCGCGGTCCGCGACCCGGCCGCCGTCACGGGCAGCGACACGACAGGCTCGCCCGCGGCGCTCTCGCGTCGCAGCGGGACGGCGTGGACGGCGTCACCGGCGACGGCGCGCAGCTCGCCGGTCGCGACGTCGCGGAGCACGGCGCCGCGCAGGTGCAGCGCGGCGACGACGTCGTCGAGCACCGGCTGCAGCGCGGGCACGCCGTCGGCCGCGAGCCGGGCGGCCGCAGCGGCCAGCAGCGCGCCGAGGTCGGCAGCCGCGGTCGTGCCGGTCGGGACCTGCACGTGCCACCTCCTCCGTCGGCGCAGCCCGGTCGCGGTGCGGCGGGCGTGCTGCACCGACACCACCATCGGCACGCACGGGGCTCGACGTGAGCGCAATGCGCGCAGTTGGTCAGGAGGGACTACCTGCCACGGTCCGCCCGGACGGGTGAGACCGGTCACCCGCCCGGGGGACGGTCCCGGTTCGTCCGGATCGTCCCCGTCCGGGTGCTCCGGCTCACTCCCCCGGGCGGCCGCGCGGTCAGCCCTCGAGCAGGGCCGCCACGTCGGGGCGCGCGAGCCATTCGGCACGCACGCCCGGGGGCAGGTCGCTCGCCAGCGTCAGCACTGCGGACCGCGCTGCGGCGAGGCTGCGCGCGCTCTCCGCCGGGTCCTCCTCCGCGAGCAGGGCGCCGAGCAGCGCTCTGGCCGGCCACACCAGCGGCACGGCGCCCAGCGACTCGGCGAGCGTCGCCGCCCGCCGCAGCGTCCCGGCCGCCTCCTCGTCGGCCGCGCTGACCAGCGCGATGCCTCGGATGAGCAGCCCCTTGGCGACGTGGCGTGGAGCCCTCGCCTGCTCCGCCCGCTCGACCGCGGCGAGCGCCGCCTCGGCGGCGTCGTCCTGCCGGCCCTCGAGCAGCGCGACCTCCGCCTCGACCCACCCCAGCCGCACCCGCTGCCGCCACCACTCGTCCGAGCGCGACGGGACGAGCTCGCGGGCGGCGGCCAGCCGGGCCTGCGCCTCGTCGACGTCCTCGAGCCCGACGGCATCGGACGCCAGCCCGAGCTCGGCGTCGAAGGCCGCCTCGGCGGCGCCGTCCGCCAGCTCCCGGGCCCCGAGATCGGCGTCGCGCGCGATGGCGTGCCGTCCGAGCTGGCGGTGCACGCTCGCGATGGTCGACGAGGCGAGCGCGGCGAACAGGCGGTGCTCCGGGCTGGCGCGGTCGGCGCGGCCCGCCTCGACGAGTGGAGACAGGACGGTCAGCGCCCCCCCGTAGCGGCCACCGGCACCCAGCGCGACTCCCAGCAGCCACGCTGCGGCAGCCACCTCGGCCGCCTTGTCCTGGGACTGCGCGAGCACCACGGCCTGCTCGAGCGCGCCGACCGCGGCGGCGGGCTTGCCGTGGAACGCCGCCTGCTCACCCGCGGCGAGCAGGTCCGCCAGGTTCCCGGGCGCCGTCACGCGCGCACTCTACGAGGCGGCACCCCGCCACACGCCCAGGGCGCGCTCGGCCAGCTCGACGGCGGAGGCCAGGTCGGAGGCCACGGTGGCGCGGGCCGGCGGCGGGGCGGCCTGCCACCCCGGTCCGCCGACGACGACGGAGGTCGGCGGGCGGGTGACGGGCAGCGCGTCCAGCCCGCACCGTGCCGCCGGCCCCGGGAGCTGCGCCCACACGAACAGCAGTGCGGGACCGGTGCGGCGCACCGCCGCCTGCAGTGCCTCCGGCGGCATCGCCGGTCCCAGCGTGCGCGTGGCGGCGCCTCGCTCGGCCAGCGCGGCCGCGAGCGCGTGCAGCGGCAGGGCGTGCTGCTCGTCGGGTGCGCACGCCAGCAGCGCCGGGCGCCGCCCCGGCACCTCGTGCGCCGTCTCGGCGACGCCTCTCAGCACGACGGCGGCGCAGTCCGAGACCAGGTGCTCGACCTCGACCCCCTGCCCGGTGGCGGCCCACCGCTCGCCGACCGCGACGAGCACGGGGCGCAGCACGTGCTCCCACGTGTGCAGCACGCCGTGCGCTGCCACCTGCTGCCGGATGCCACGGGTGAGCGCGGCGGCGTCCAGCGCCATCGCGGCCCGGCCGAGACCGCGCACCACGCCGTCGGCCCCGGGCAGCGCGAGCACTCGCCCGCCCGGGCCGCCGCGCGATCGGAGCCGGCCGGAGGTGTCGGGCAGCGGCGCCCCCACCT
>DATMJH010000302.1:0-6480 GCA_035554015.1 Mycobacteriales bacterium | reverse complement strand
CCACCCACTCCGCGAAGGTCGGGAGGAACGGCACCCGCGCCAGTGCGCGGGCGGCGGCGTGCGCCGGCCGCGCCGGCAGCGGCACCGGGACGAAGCCGATCTCGCGCGCGACGTCGACCGCCGACAGCACGCCGTCGCCGGCGATGTTGTAGGCACCGGGCGGCCCGGCCGCCACGATGCACTGCAGCAGCGCGCTGCCGACGTCGTCCTCGTGCCCGACCTGCCGCTGCAGTTCGTGCACGAGGACGACGTCGGCAGCGGCACGGGCAGGCGGCGGAACCGGCTGCCGAGCGTGCGGCCCAGCGGCGCGAGCGGGCCCGGCAGCAGGTCCTTGCCGCCGACCGTGTGCGGGCCGAGCACGACGGGCGGCCGCAGCAGGTACAGCTGCAGCTCCGGGTGCCCTGCCGCCTCCTGCTGCAGCAGGCTCTCGAGCTCGGCCTTCTCCTGCGCGTAGAACAGCCGGTCGGCCGGCCTGGTCGGCCAGTCCTCCGTCATGCCGACGGGGTTGTCGCTGTGGAAGCCGTACGCCGCCACCGACGACGCGTAGACGAACCGCCGGGCTCCGGCCGCCGCGGCCGCGCGGAACGCGTTGAGCGTTCCCTCGACGTTGATGGCCCGGGCCGTCTGGCGGTTGCCGCCGACGATGAGGAACGCCAGGTGCACGACGACGTCGGCACCCGCGAACGCCTCGCGCAGCGCGGCCTCGTCCCGCACGTCGCCGCGGCGGTAGCGCATCTTCGTCCAGCCGTGCTCGGTCGGGTCGAACGGCCGCCGGGCGATGCCGACGACGTCCTTCACCCGCTCGTCGGCCTGCAGCAGCGGTACGAGGCCGAAGCCGAACGTGCCGGTGGGGCCGGTGACCGCGACGGTGAGGTCCTGTTCTGCCATGACCACGCCGGTACCCCGTGAGGTCGCGACGACGCCTGTCGCGTCGCTCACCAGGCGTCGACGAACACGCCGTCGCGCCGCTCCGGCGAGACGGGCGCCGCACGAAGGGCTCTCATCAGCCAGGCCCGCGTGTCCGCCGGGTCGATGACGGCGTCGATCTCGAGGTGCGACGCGACGTTGACCGCGCGCCCGCGCGCGTACGCCATGTCGACGACGGACCGGAACGTGCGCTCCCGCTCGTCCGGGTCCTCGATCGCCTCGAGCTCGCGGCGCATGCCGAGCCGCACCGCGCCCTCGAGGCCCATCGGGCCGAACTCCCCCGACGGCCACGAGACGTTCAGCGTCGGCGACCCGAACTCACCACCGGTCATCGCCATGGCGCCGAGCCCGTAGCCGCGCCGCAGCGCCACGGCGAACAGCGGGACGGTCAGCGCCGCGGCGCGCAGGAACATCCGCGCCATCCGCCGGACCGCCGCCTCACGTTCCGAGTCCGGTCCCACCATGAACCCGGGGGTGTCGACCAGGCTGAGCACCGGCAGCCGGTGCGCCTCGCACAGGTTCAGCAGCCGAGCCGCCTTGTCGGCACCGGCCGCGGTCACCGCGCCGCCGACGACGGCCGGGTCGTTGGCGAGCACGCCGAACGCCACGCCCTCCACCCGCGCCAGGGCGGTCACCATCCCCGGCGCGAAGTCGCGCCGCAGCTCCAGGACCGAGCCCGTGTCGGCGAGCGTGCGCAGCACCCTGCGGACGTCGTGGACGCGCCGCCGCTCCTGCGGCACGAGCGTGCGCAGCTCGCGCTGGTCGGCGCACTCCCAGCCGGTCAGGTCCCCCTGGAAGCAACCGAGATAGCGGCGCGCCGCCTCGACCGCCTCCGTCTCGTCCGCGACGACGACGTCGACCACGCCGTTGGGAGCCTGGACGGACACCGGTCCGACGTCCTCCGGCCGGACGACGCCGAGGCCGCCGCCCTCGATCATCGCCGGGCCGCCCATGCCGATGCTGCTGCTGCGCGTGGCGATGACGACGTCGCAGCAGCCGAGCAGCGCGGCGTTGCCGGCGAAGCAGTTGCCGTGCACGACGCCGACCAGCGGCACGCGGCCGGACAGCGCGGCGAAGCGCGCGAAGGTCGGCACCGCCAGCGCCGACGCCCACGGCGCGTCCGTGTCGCCCGGCCGGCCGCCGCCGCCCTCGGCGAACAGCACCACCGGCCATCGCCAACGGCCGGCGAGCTCGAGCAGCCGATCGAGCTTCGCGTGGTTGTGGTAGCCCTGCGTGCCGGCGAGAACGGTGTAGTCGTACGCCGCGACGGCGCAGGTCGCCCGCTCGCCGAAGCGCTCCGCGCCGACCGTGCCGACGCCCGTGACCAGCCCGTCGGCGGGGCTGCGCTCCAGCAGCTCCTCCTCGCTCCGCCGCGCCCGCTGCGCCGCGACGGCGAACGCGCCGTACTCGGTGAAGCTGCCGTCGTCGAGCAGCGCATCGACGTTCTGGCGGGCGGTACGGCCACCCGCCGCGCGCCTGCGCTCGACGGCGTCGGGACGCGCCTCGTCGCGGGTCAGCCGCCAGCGCCGCTGCACCTCGGCCAGGTCGTCGCGCACCGCGTCGAGGTCCACTGCCGCGTCGGCGGCGTCGTCGCCGGTCGCGCCGTCCGCCCGGTGCAGCACCACGAGCGGGTCGCCCTCCGCGACACCGCTGCCCGCCCTGGCCGGCACCGCGGTGACCGTGCCCGCGCCCGGCGCGGTGACCGGGAACTGCATCTTCATCGCCTCGACGACGGCGAGCTGCTGCCCGCCGGCGACGGTGTCGCCGGGACGCACGTCGACCTGCACGACCAGGCCGGCCGTGGGTGCCCGCACGGCGCCGTCGACGCGGTCGGCCGGCACGTCGTCGACCAGCTCGCGGAGGTGCTGCTCGAGCCATGTCGTGGTCATCGAGCCGTCCCCGAGCTCGGCGTGGTCGAGCACCGCAGCCAGCAGCGGCAGGTTCGTCGCGACGCCCTCGAGGTGCAGCTCGTCGACCGCGCGACGCGCCCGGCGCAGGGCGGTGCCGACGTCCGCCGCGGACAGGACCAGCTTGGCCAGCAGCGTGTCGTACGTGGGCTGCACCGGCTCGCCCGCGCGCAGCGCCGTGTCGGTGCGCCGGCCGGGGCCGGTGGGCGGCTCGAACCTCGTGAGCACACCCGACGTCGCGCGCACCGTGCCGTCGGACGAGACGGTCTCGGCGTTGACCCGCAGCTCGACCGCCGCCGCGGCCGGTGGCGGCAGCGCAGGGTCGGTGTGACCGGCGAGGCCGACGTCCTGCAGCGACGCGCCGGCCGCCAGCCGCAGCTGGGCGACGACGAGGTCGACCCCGCTGATCTGCTCGGTGACCGGGTGCTCCACCTGCAGCCGCGGGTTCACCTCCAGGAACAGCAGCGCGCCGTCGGGCAGCACGAGGAACTCGACCGTGCCGACGCCGCGGTAGCCCACAGCCGACGCGACGGTCAGCGCCGCGCGGACCAGCTCCGTGCGCACCGCCTGCGGCAGGCCCGGCGCAGGTGCGAGCTCCACGAGCTTCTGGTGCCGGCGCTGCACCGAGCAGTCGCGCTCCCACAGGTGCGCGACGAGCGAGCCGTCACCGACGACCTGCACCTCGACGTGTCGGGCGCCCTCGACGACGACCTCGCCGTAGAGGCGCCCGTCGCCGGACGCGGCTCGGGCCTCGGCGCTCGCCGCGGCGTGCGCCGCCGCGACGTCGTCGTCCGGCTGCACGACGCGCATCCCGCGGCCGCCGCCGCCGGCGACGGCCTTGAGCAGCACCGGCCGGCCCGTCTCGACGACGTAGCGCACCGCCCGGTCGGCGTCGATCTCGCCGTCGGTGCCCGGGACGACCGGCACGCCGTGTGCGACCGCGAGGCGGCGCGCGGCCGCCTTGTCGCCGAACGTCTCGAGGACCCGGGGTGAGGGACCGACGAAGGTGAGCCCGGCCTGCTCGCACGCGCGCGCGAGGTCGGCGCTCTCGCTGAGGAACCCCCAGCCCGGGTGGACGAACGAGGCGCCTGCCCGCCCCGCTGCCTCGACGACGGCCGCCACGTCGAGGTACGCGGCCGGGCCCTGTCCGGGCAGCGCGACCGCGTGGTCCGCCGCCCGCACGTGCGCACGCCCGGCGTCGTCGCGCGAGTGCGCCACGGCCGACCGCCAGCCGAGGTCGGCGACGGCCCGCGCGATGCGCACGGCGACCTCGCCGCGGTTGGCGACGAGCACGGTCGGGACGTCGGAGCGCGCCATCCGCGCACTCCACCACACGGCCGGTCACCGGCCGCGTCAGCTGCCGTCGCGCGCCGCCCCGCCGGTGCTCGTCCTGCCCTGGGCCTCGAGCGCAGGCCAGTTCCACGGGGTGCGGGCCCGCACCACGCCGCGCGCCGGCCGTCGTCCCGTCGAGGTGCGGGTCGTGCTGACCGGCGGGTTCGACCGTGCGCTGCCGGGGGGCCGCGCAGGGGCGGACGGCCCGCCGCCACGCTCCGCGACGTACTGGGCGACGAGGTCCGGCGACAGGCGCCCGCGGTCGCCGACGGGGAACCCCTTGTCCCGCGCCCAGGCGCGCACCTCGGCGGTCGACGGAGTCGTCATTGGTGTGTTCTAGCCCTCAGCCGCCGTGTGCGCCAGTCCGGGGCAGGCCGATTGGCCCGGTCGGGTGACGCCGAACGACCTCGGACGCAGCTCAGCACTGGCCCGGCGGGTCGAGGCGGAGCACGCTGCTCACGACGACCTCACCCGGGCCGGTCAGCCGCAGCCGCGCGCCCTCGCCGTCGCCGTGCCGCTCGATGCATGCCGGCCCGGCAACCGTCAGCCACCGGGACCACCGCACCTTCAGCGGCACGCTCCCGGTTCCCTCGCTGCGCAGTCGCACCGTGGTGCGGTCGGTGTCGACCACCTCGGCCGGCGGCCGGGCGATCGGTGCGGCGTTGGTGAACTCCCACAGCAGCCAGTGCTCGTCGGTCCACACCAGGCGCAGCCCCGGCACGCTGCCCACCAGCAGCAGCGCACGCTCGGCGCGGCCACCGCCGTCGACGCGGGCGCCCGGGGCGAGGGCGATGTGGTCGACGCCCTCGCGCAGCAGCCACCGCTCGAAGCGCTCGGCGGACAGGTTCCCGTCGTAGAACAGCGGGTTCCGGACGGTGTCCTCCTGCCGGGACCAGCCACGCGCGAGCGGCACGACGGGCGCCACGATCGCCGCCTCCTCGTGGTCGCGGAGCGGCACCACCTCGACCCGCTTGGAGCCGCGCTCCACCAGCGCGGCGTTGAGGCCGGCGAACGGCGGCGCGCCCTGCGCCGCGAGGTCGGACAGCGGCGGCTGCACCTGCCACAGCAGCAACGCGGCCGTGACGGGCACGACGACGCGCATGTGCTCGGTCGCCGTGGCGATGACGAGCGGTCCGGCCAGCAGCAGCCCGAGCCGCAGGATGTTGCTGCCGAACGGGTCCGACACGAGCAGCAGGACGGCGGCAGCGAGCGCGTACAGGAGCGCTCCGACGCGGAGCGAGGACGAGTGCGTGAGCACCGCCAGCACGAGACCGGCCAGGACGGCGTACCAGGCGCTGCGGGTCTCGTACGGCTGCACGCCGCCGCTCGGGAACAGCAGCGCGAGCACGCCGACCGGGATGCTCGCGGCCAGACCGGTGGTCCACCCGCCGGGCCGGCGACGCAGCACGAGCACCGCGGCCGCCAGCCCGAGGAACGCCGCGGCGACCGGGCTGAACATGCCGGACAGCGCCGCGGCGACCGCCGCCGGGACCCGCCGGGGCAGCAGCACGAGCGCGGCCAGCGCGGCCACGGCTCCGAGCGCGAACGTGGTGCGGCCGGAGACGACGTTCGCGACGGCGAACACGGCTCCTGCCAGGGCGCCGGCGAGCGGCCGCTCGGTGCTGCGCAGCAGGCGGGCCAGCAGCACTGCCGCCGCGACCGCGCACAGCAAGCCGGTGAGCCCGACGCCCACGACAGCCATCACCCAGGGCGCGAGCAGGCTGTAGCCGTAGGGGTGCACGCCGCCGTACCAGGACAGGTCGACCGGCACGAGTGGGAAGTCGCGCGCGAACGATGCCCGGGCCCACTGCGCCGCGAGGTCGGTTCCGGACGGCCAGGCGAGCAGCAGGTGCAGCCCGCCCAGGACGGTCGCCAGCGCGCCGGCAGCCCACTCCGGCCGCGCGAGCACCGGCGGAGCGGTGTCGGGACCGCCCGCCGGCTCGCCGGTCAGCGCTGTGAGAACGGCGGTGCCTCCGGCGGACCGGCCGTGCCAGGACGTGCCGCCGTCCGCCGCGCGGCCGCCCCCCGCCCGGTGCCGGCGTCCGCGCTCGTCGCGGGCTTCTGCACCGGGGTCTTCGTCGCGGGGGTCTTCGTCGCGGAGGTCTTCGTCGCGGAGGTCTTCTTCGTCGCGGAGGTCTTCTTCGTCGCGGTGGCCTTCTTCGTCGCGGTGGCCTTGCTCGCCGTGGACCTCTTCGCCGAGGCCTTGCTCGCCGTGGACTTCTTCGCCGTCGTCGACGTCGTCGCGGTGGCCGCCCGGCGCGGCGCCGCCGCCTGCTCCACCGGTGTCGCGCCGACCGGCACGGGGCCCACCGAG
>DATMJH010000301.1:0-16401 GCA_035554015.1 Mycobacteriales bacterium | reverse complement strand
GTGTGCACCAGCTGCGAGACGGTGAGCCCCGAGCCGAGGATCTGCTCCTTGAGCTGCGCGGCGTCGGCCTCGCCGATGAGCTCGTGGTCGACCGCCGGGACCGGGTCCTGCCAGATCAGGTCCTCCGCGGGCACGTCCGGGCCGAGGTAGCGGCTCTTCGGGCCCATGTCGCGGTGCAGCAGCTTGAACCACGCCCGTGCGTACTGGTCGGCGAAGTGCTCGGGGTCCTTCGCGAACCGCTCCGACACCTTGCGGAACTCCGGATCGACCTTCAGCGCCAGGTCGGTGGTCGCCATCATCGGCGGGTTCTTCTTGCCCTCGACGTGCGCGTCGGGGACGAGCTCCTGGCCTTCCGGCTGCTTCGGCTTCCACTGCTTGGCGCCGGCGGGGCTCTCCGTGAGCTCCCAGTCGAAGCCGAGCAGCGTCTCCCAGTAGCTGTTGTCCCACTGCGTCGGCGTCGGCGTCCACGCGCCCTCGAGGCCCGAGGTGATGGTGTCCTCCGCCTTGCCCTTGCCGTGCTCGTTGCGCCAGCCCAGGCCGCCGCTGTGCACCGGGCAGCCCTCGGGCTCCGGGCCGACGAGCGACGGGTCACCCGCGCCGTGCGCCTTGCCGAACGTGTGGCCGCCGGCGATGAGCGCGACGGTCTCCTCGTCGGTCATGCCCATGCGGCCGAACGTGACGCGGATGTCGTGCGCCGAGGCCTGCGGGTCCGGGTTGCCCTTCGGTCCCTCCGGGTTGACGTAGATGAGGCCCATGGTGACCGCGGCCAGCGCGTCGGCGTCGAGGTCGAGCGGGTTGTCCCCGCTGTAGCGCTCGTCGCCGAGCCAGGTGTCCTCCGGTCCCCAGAAGACCTCCTCGGGCTGCCACACGTCCTCGCGGCCGAAGGCGAAGCCGAACGTCTTCAGGCCCATGTCGTCGTGTGCCACGTTGCCGGCCAGCACCAGCAGGTCGGCCCACGACAGCGCGCGGCCGTACTTCTGCTTCACCGGCAGCAGCAGGCGGCGGGCCTTGTCGAGGTTGCCGTTGTCGGGCCAGCTGTTGAGCGGAGCGAACCGCTGCCCCCCGTCGCCACCGCCACCGCGCCCGTCGGCGATGCGGTAGGTGCCGGCCGCGTGCCACGACATGCGGATGAACAGCGGCCCGTAGTGACCCCAGTCGGCCGGCCACCAGTCCTGAGAGGTGTGCATCACCTCGACGATGTCGCGCTTGACCGCCTCGACGTCGAGCGACTGCACCGCGGTGCGGTAGTCGAAGTCGGCCCCGAGCGGGTCCGCCGCCGGGTCGGTGCGGTTGAGCACCGACAGGTCGACCTGGTTCGGCCACCAGTCGCGGTTGGTGCGGGGCCGGCGGTCGGTGACCGGCTGCGGGCTCGCGAGCGCGGGGTTCTCGCTCTCACTGGTGCTGGCGGTGACGTCGGTGCCCTGCGGGCTGGCCGTCTCGTTCCTCGGCTTCGGGTCGCTCTGGCTCACGTCTTCCTCTCTCCTCCGGCCGCTCCGTCGCGGCGGAAACTCGGTGTGCCGGTCAGCCGGCCGCACACGCGGGGCACCGGCCCCAGTACACGACCTCGGCCTCGTCGATCTCGTAGCCGGCGTCGTCCGACGCCGTCAGGCAGGGCACGTCGCCGACCGCGCAGTCGACGTCCTCGATCGCGCCGCACGACCGGCAGACCACGTGGTGGTGGTTGTCCCCGACCCGGGCCTCGTAGCGCGCCACCGAGCCCGGCGGCTGGATGCGGCGCACCAGGCCGGCCTCGGTCAGCGCGCGCAGGACGTCGTACACCGCCTGGTGCGACACGCCGCCGAGGCGCCCGCGGACGACGCCGATCAGCGAGTCGGTGTCGGCGTGCGGCTGGTCGTGGACCGCGGCCAGCACCGCCGTGCGCTGTCCCGTGACGCGCAGACCGGCCTCCCGCAGCAGGCGGTCGACGTCGACGGGCACGGCCGCGAGTCAACAGCAGAGAATGGAATGGTTCAACTCTTGCGGCAGGATCAGCCCAGGTCCCGGCTGCGCGCCTGCTCGCCGAGCGGGCCGTAGGGGTAGTCGGCCGGCTCGGGGTCGCTCGCAGCGTCCAGCGCGGCCGTCTCCTCGGCGGTCAGGTGCAGACCGACCGCGGCCAGGTTGTCCTCGAGCTGCTGCAGGGTGCGGGCGCCGAGGATGACCGACGTGACCCCTGGTTGGTCGTGCAACCAGGCCAGGGCGACCTGCGCCATCGTGACGCCTCGCTGCGCGGCGGTCCGGGCGACCGCGTCCACGACCGCCCACGTCCGCTCGCGGGCGCTGCGCCGGTCGTACGCCTCGACCCCCCGGTCCGGGTCCTCACCGAGGCGCGTGCTTCCGCTGGGACGCGTGTCGCGCTGATACTTGCCGGTGAGCCACCCGCCTCCGAGCGGCGACCACGGCAGCAGCCCCAGCCCGTTCTCGATGCTGGCGGGCACGATCTCCCACTCGACCTCGCGGACGAGCAGGTTGTACTGCGGCTGGAGGCTGACCGGCCGCGCCCTCGGGAAGCGCTGATCAGCGACGTCGACCGCTCGCTGCACCTGCCATCCGGTGTAGTTCGACAGTCCCGCGTAGCGCACGCGGCCGGAGCGCACGGCGTCGTCGAGGAAGGCCAGCGTCTCCTCCAGCGGCGTCAGCGGGTCGAAGGCGTGCACCTGGTAGAGGTCGACGGCGTCGACGCCGAGCCGGCGCAGCGACGCGTCCAGGGCGCGCGTCAGATGACGGCGGGAGAGGCCGACGTCGTTGGGTCCCGTGCCGGTCCGGAACCGTCCCTTGGTGGCCAGCACCACCCGGTCCCGGACGTCGGCCGGCCGGTCGGCGAGCCAGCCGCCGACGATCTGCTCGGCCCTGCCGTCGGTGTACACGTCCGCCAGGTCGACGAGCGTGCCGCCCGCCTCGACGAACCGGTCGAGCTGGGCGTGAGCGGTCCGCTCGTCGCTCTCGGCGCCGAAGGTCATGGTGCCGAGCGCGTACGTCGAGACGGCGCAGCCGCTCCGGCCGAGCAGTCGCTGCTCCATGTGCCCCTCCCTCGGTGCGGCAACGGTCCTGCCGTGCCCGGTTCCCCGCGGTTCCACGCACCGGCGGTCCGGTCCGTGCGCCCGTGGCCACGACGGGCCCTTGACGCGCGTCCGGCCCGGCAGGACTCTCCGCACCAGCGGGACCGACAGACTCAGGGGGGGTCGGCATGTCTGGTGCGGCGATCGAACGGCTGCGGGCGGCGATGACCGGGGACGTGCTCGCCCCGGGTGACGACGGCTACGACGACGCGCGGCGGGTCTGGAACGCCGACGTCGACCGGCGCCCGGCTGTCATCGCCCGGTGCACGACCGCCTCCGACGTCTCGGCGGCCGTGCGCTGCGCCGTCGACCACGGCCTGGAGATCGCCGTGCGCGGCGGCGCCCACAGCATCAGTGGCATGTCCGTGGTGGACGACGGGCTCATGGTCGATCTCAGTCTCATGGCGGCCGTCCAGGTGGACGCCGATGCCCGCCGGGCGCTCGTCGGCGGTGGGGCGCTGCTCGGCGACGTGCTGGCGGCAGCGCAGGAGCACGCTCTGGCCCTGCCGGTGGGCGCCATCAGCCACACCGGCGTCGGCGGGCTGACGCTCGGTGGGGGCATGGGCTGGCTGACCCGCAAGCACGGCCTGACGATCGACAACCTGCTGTCGGCGCAGGTCGTGCTCGCCGACGGCAGGGTCGTCCGCGCATCCGCGGAGGAGCACCGCGACCTGTTCTGGGCGCTGCGGGGCGGCGGCGGCAACTTCGGCGTCGTCACGCAGTTCGAGCTGGCGCTGCACCCGGTCGGTCCCCTGGTCGAGTTCGGCATGGTGTTCTGGGGCCTGGACCAGGGCAGCGAGGCGCTCCGCGCGGCGCGCGACGTCGTCGGGACCCTGCCGGCCGGTGTCAACGTCGTCGTCGCCGGCTTGAACGCGCCGCCGGAGCCGTTCGTCCCCGAGCAGCACCACTTCCAGCCCGGTTACGCGGTGCTCGTCGTCGGGTTCCACGGCGAGGACGAGCACCGGGCCGTCCTGGACAGGTTCCGCTCGGCCGTGCCGCCGCTGTGGGAGGTGGCGACGCCGGTGCCGTACCTCGCGCTGCAGCAGATGCTCGACGAGGCGAACGCGTGGGGGCAGTACTACTACGACAAGGGCCTGTACCTGGACGACCTGACCGACCCGGTCATCGCGGCGTTCGTCGAGCACGTGCCGCGCAAGGCCTCGCCCGGGTCCGTCGTCCTGATGTACCGCCTCGACGGCGCGTACTGCGAGGTGGACGACGACGCCACGGCGTTCAGCGGCGGCCGCTCGCCGCGCTACAACGCCTTCATCATCGCGAACGCGCCCGACGCCGGCCTGCTCGAAGCGGATCGCGACTGGGTGCGCGGACTGCACGACGCCCTGCTGCCGCACTCCTCCGATGAGGGCACGTACGTCAACGCGCTCAGCGGCAACGAGAGCGAGGATCGTGTCCGCCGAGCCTACGGCGCGCAGAAGTACCAACGGCTCGCGCGCATCAAGGCGCAGTACGACCCGCAGAACGTCTTCCACCGCAACGCCAACGTCGTGCCCGCAGCACCCGCACCGGGCCAGCGGCTGCCCGTGGACGACAGCGTGGCCGCCGCCCCGCACGCGTAAAGGGACGGGCGCCGCACCTGGCGGCGGTCGGACCCGCCGGCTCGGCACGCCCGGCTGCCCGCCGGCTGGACCCGGCGCCGGCGCGGGGTCCTCCCGGCTCAGCCGAGCAGTCGCTCCAGCTGCCGCGGGTCGACGGCGTCGAGGACGGTCTCGTGCACGTGCCGGGCGATCGCCGGGCGCCGTGAGGCGTCCATGCCGGTGCCCGCCATGAGCGCCCGCGTCGGGCCGTCCGGCTGGACGACCAGCACCGGCAGGCCGGACCGGCGCACCGCCCGCAGCTCGCGGTCGAGCTGCAGCCGGGCCAGGCCGCGCGGTGACCGGCTGATCCGGGCGGTCGTCGACATCGGCGCGCTCACCACGACCAGGTCCACGCCGGCGCCGACGACGAGGTCGGCGTTGCACAGCGACCAGGCTCCGCCGTCGACGTGCTGGACGCCGTCCACGACCGGCGGTACGTAGAGCCCGGGCACGGCGCAGGACGCCGTGACCGCGGTGCCGACGGGCACGTCGGTGCGGTCCCGGCCGAAGACGACGCGCTCGCCGGTGTCCAGCCGCACCGCGCAGACCCACAGCGGCCGGTCCGGCCAGGTCTCGTGCAGCGGGTCGTAGACGGCGGAGATCTCGTCCGTGGGCGCGGTGCCGCGCGGCAACGCCGCCGCCAGCAGCACGCCCGGCGGCATCGACCCGGGCCGGCGCACCAGCGCGCGGCCGAGCAGTCCCAGCGAGGCGGGGGACAGCCGCGGCGGGCCATGCCGGCGTGCGCCCTGCACCGGCGGGACGCCGCCGAGCAGGCGCTCGCCGTCGGGGGACATCGGCTCGCCCGTCATCCGGGCGAGCAGGTCCGCCGGCGGGAAGCCGGCACGCAGCAGCGCCCCGGTCGTCGACCCGGCGGACGTGCCGACCACGACGTCGGCGTCGCGGGCGTCCCACCCGCGGACGGCCAGCGCGCTCAGCAGCCCGGCGTGGAACGCCGTGCCGGCCAGCCCGCCGCTTCCCAGAACGAGGGCCACGCGCGTCACTGCTCCGTCCGAAGGCACACCGCAGTGTCGACCAGCGCCGGGCCGGTGGTGCGCGGGACTCCCGCGCACCGGCGCCGCGTTGCCACCGGGTATGACCCTGCCCCTGGCCGTCCTGGACTTCGTCGGCATCGAGCACGGCGAGTCGCCGACCGAGGCGATCCGCGGTGCCACAGCCATCGCCCGCGCCGCCGAGGACGCCGGCTTGCGCCGTTACTGGGTGTCCGAGCACCACAACATGCGCAGCCTGGCGTGCAGCGCACCCGAGCTGCTGGTCGCGCACGTCGCCGGGCAGACCAGCACCATCCGGGTCGGCGCGGCCGGCATCATGCTGCCGAACCACGCGGCGTTCAAGGTCGCTGAGCTGTTCCGCACGCTCGTCGCGATGCACCCCGGCCGCGTCGACCTCGCGCTCGGCCGGGCGCCCGGTACCGACCCGCTCACGGCGCACGTGCTGCGTCGCGGCCTGCGGGTGGACCCTGCCGCCGAGTTCCCCGAGCAGGTGGCGGAGCTGCTCGCCTTCCTGGGCGACGGGTTCCCGGCCGGCCACCCGTACGCGCCGCTCGTCGCGGCGCCGGTCGTGGAGGAGCGTCCGGAGCTGTTCGTGCTCGGCTCCAGCCCCTACGGGCCGCGGTTCGCCGCGGTGAACGGGATGCGGGCGGTCTTCGCCCACCACATGAGCCCGGACGTCGCCGTCGACGTGCTGCGCGGCTACCGCCGGGAGTTCCGCAGCCGCGACGGGAGCGAGCCGTGGTCGGCGATGTCCGTGCTCACCTTCGCCAGCGACGACGAGCAGGCGCAGCGCGAGTTCGTGGCCGGCTGGACGCTGACGATGCGCAACCTGGCGCGCGGTGTCCGCGAGCCGCTGCGGCCGGAGGAGGTGACGGCGTTCGCGGCGACGCGTGACCTGCGCTTCGCCGACGACGACCGCATGGTGGTGGGCGAGCCGAAGCACGTCGTCGAGCGGCTGCTCGAGCTGCAGCAGGCGGCGCAGGTCGACGAGGTCGTCCTGGTCACGCCGGGGCTCGGCCGCGACCGGCGTGCGAAGAGCCTGGCCGACGTCGCGGCGGCGTGGCGGCTGGCCACCGGCGATAGCGTGGGCCCGTGACCGGACTCCCGTCGGGCGCGGGCCGGGACAGCGTGACGTGGCGGCGGCCCGCCCGCCGCACCGACGGGCTGCGGTGACGCAGACGCGGTCCGTGCGCGTGCCGGTGCGGTCCGGCGCCGCGCTCGACGGCGACCTCACCGTGCCGCCCGACGCGACGGCCCTGGTCGCCTTCGCCCACGGCAGCGGCTCCTCGCGGCACAGCCCGCGCAACCGCGCCGTGGCCCGTGCGCTCCAGGACGCCGGCCTCGCGACCCTCCTCGTCGACCTGCTGACGCCGCCGGAGGAGCAGCGCGACGCCGTCAGCCGCGAGCTGCGCTTCGACCTGCGTCTGCTCGCCGACCGGCTGCGCGACGTGCTCGCCTGGGCTGCGGCCGACGACGCCACCGGGGCGCTGCCGGCCGGGTTGTTCGGCGCGAGCACCGGTGGCGGTGCCGCGCTCGTGGCGGCCGCCGCCGACCCCGCCAGGGTGCGTGCCGTCGTGAGCCGGGGCGGCCGGCCGGATCTCGCGGGCGACGCGCTGCCGGACGTGCAGTGCCCGGTGCTGCTGCTCGTCGGCGGTCGCGACGAGACGGTGCTGCGGCTCAACGAGCAGGCCCGCGCCCGCATGACGGCGCCGGTCGAGCTCACCGTCGTGCCCGGTGCAGGCCACCTGTTCGAGGAGCCGGGCGCGCTCGAGCAGGTGGCCACGCACGCGGTCACGTTCTTCCGCGAGCACCTGAGGTCTTGACGACGCCGTCATCCGGCGTACCGTCCGAGTTGTCCGGATCGTCCTCGACCGGAAGGAGGTCCCGCCGACGTGGTGCATCCGTGGGACACAGTGATCAGGCCCCACGCGCCCTAGAGATGAGCATCGGGCCGACCTGCTGTCGGCGCCGGCGCCAGGATGCCGCCCCTCTCCCGCGGCAGCGGCTGTCCGCCGCACACCGGCCGAGCGCAGTGCAGGTCCGCCCACCGGAGGCGAGGGCCGACGACCCGGCGGGTCGCCGGCCCTCGTCGTGCCCGGGGGCACGTCGTCAGTACAGCGTCGGCGGCGGCGACGCCGGCATCGCCGCGGCCCGCAGCCGCAGCAGCTCGTGGGACACGCCGATGACGTCGGGCAGGAAGTCGAGCCGCGACAGCGGCGCGTCGCGCTGCGCCACCGAGTCCAGGCGCAGCGTCCCGTACCCGAGCACACGGCCCAGCGGCGGCACCGCGGCGTCGATGAACGCGACCGCGGTCAGCGAGATCGACGGCGCGTGCGCCGTCGCCCACCCGTAGCGGCGGTAGACGCGGCGGTCGCTGACGACCAGCCGGTCGCACGACCAGTCGGCGACGTCCTCGGCCAGCCACAGCCCGAGCGCGAGGACGGCCCAGACCGGGCTGACGAGGAACAGCAGCACCGCTGCCAGCGCGACGGCGACGGCCGACCGCTTCGCGCCGCCGCTCAGGCGCTGCCACGCCCAGGCCGCGGTCGACGCCGCGAACAGCAGGCCGAAGAAGGTCGACCCGGCAAGCGCCAGCAGGCCGGTGAGGGTGCGCACGGCCGGCCACAGCAGCACCAGCCCGTGCCGGCGGACGTCGAGCACGACCGTCTCGCTGGCGGGGACGAACGGCGTGGCGCGCGGCGCCCTGCCGCCGGCACGCCGGTCCGCGCGCTCGGCCCACCGCCGGCGGAGGTCGGCCGCGCCCTGCTCGGCCCGGGCACGGAGCCGCTCGTACGGCAGCGGCGGCGGCGGTGGCCGTACCGGCCGCCGCGGCACGTCGTCGGACGGTTCCACGGCTCTCCTCGCGCAGGTCGTGCCGACGCTAGCCGCCGGAACCGCACCGACGCGTGAGGCGACACGCCGGTCAGCGTCCGCGCGTGACGGCGCCGTTGTGCCAGCCTGACCGGCGTGGTGCGAGCGAGGCGGCGGTCGTGAACCTCAAGAACGCTGCGCTGCTGCTCGTCGTCGTGATCATCGTGGTGGGCGCCACGGGCGGGGAGTCCTCGGCCGCCGCGGTCGGCAATGCGATCGGCGAGGCTGCGCACCTGGTCAAGGTCGCCTGGGACGCGATGGTCGGGAACGACCCCGGAGCCTGACGCGCCCGTCGACAGTCGGGACAGCTCGTGCACCGGTTCACCGCGCCGCTGTGGCGCTACGACGGCGACGCCGCCTGGTACTTCGTCACCGTGCCGGTCGAGGTCAGCGACGACGTCCGCGAGCTGACCGAGGGCAGCCGCCGCGGGTTCGGCTCCGTGCGGGTGCGGGCGACCGTCGGCGCCACGACGTGGACCACGTCGGTGTTCCCGGACGGCAAGCGGGGGGCGTTCCTGCTGCCCGTCAAGAAGGCCGTCCGCACGGCCGAGGGCCTCGACGAGGGCGACGACGTCGGCGTCCTGCTCGAGCTCCTCGACCACTGAGACCGGACGCCGCTGAGCGACCGTCGGCGTGCCGGTTTCTGTCGTACCCCGGTGCGAGCATCAGGGCTCGGGTCGAGGAGAGAAGGTGAGCCGTTGTCCTACGAGGACATGGCGCGGTCGCACGTGATGGAGCTCGTGCGCGAGGCGTTCGAGCTGTCCGAGGTGGTCGTCGACGACGACGGCGACCTGCCGTTCCCGTGCGGGACGGCGATGTTCTACCTGTCGGTGGTCCGCCACGGCCGGCTGGTGCGGGCGTGGTCGCGGGCGGTGTCCGGCATCGAGCCGAACAAGCCGGTGCTGCGGGAGGTCAACGACGCCAACGCCTCGCTGGCGCTCGCCCGGGTGTACGCGTCCGGCTCCAGCATCTGGGTCGAGGGCTGCCTGCCGGTCGAGGCCCTCACCGCCCGCGACCTCGGCTGCCTGTGCGTCGAGGTCGGCACCACGGCCGACCGCGTCGGCTCGATGCTCGCCGCGGTGCACGGCGGGCACCTGACCTTTCCCGACGGCTGCGACGCCGCCCACGACTGCGAGGAGTGACGACGCGGCTCAGCGCTGGTCGCGGCGCAGCGGGTGGTCCTCGGGCACCTCGACGAGCACGATGCGCAGGCCGTCCGGGTCCTCGAGCCACATCTCGATCAGCCCCCACGGCTCCTGCCGCGGCTCCCGCGTGATCCGCACCCCGGCGGCGCGCAGCCGCTCCTGCTCGGCAGCGACGTCCCGCACCTGGAGCCACAGCGCGACGCCGTCGAGCCGCGGCGCGCCGCGACCGGAGACCTCGAGGAACCCGCCGCCGGTGAAGAGGACGACGCCCGGGTCGTCCGGCGGCCCGAACTCCCGGTGCACCGCGAGGCCGAGCACGTCGCGGTAGAACCGACGGCTGCGCTCGGGGTCGGAGGGTCGGAGGAGCACGCGGCTGCTCAAGACGTCCATGCCGGGCAGCATCTCGTCACGGCGAGCAGCCGTGCACCACCGACGTGCCGGACGCGTCACGGTGGTCCCGGCTCCGCCGCGCCGACGTCGACCGGGCACGATGCCGGGCGTGCGCCTGCCCCCGAGCCTGCGTGGCCTGCCGCAGGAGACGTGGGTGCTGGCGCTGGTCGCGTTCTGCGTCGCGCTCGGCTTCGGCATCGTCGTGCCGGCCGTGCCGCTGTTCGCGCTGCAGTTCGGCGTCGGCACGACGGCGGCCGGCGCGGTCGTCTCGGCGTTCGCGCTCATGCGGCTGGTGTCCGGGCTCGCTGCCGGCCGGTTCGTCGACCGGGTCGGCGAGCGGCTGGCGCTGCAGACCGGCCTCGGCGTGGTCGCGGTGTCGTCACTGCTCGCCGGTCTCGCGGTCAGCTACCCGCAGCTGCTGGTGCTGCGCGGGCTCGGCGGTGTCGGGTCAGCGGTGTTCACCATCTCCGGCACCAGCCTGCTGCTGCGCGTCGCCAGCGCGGCGCAGCGCGGCCGCACGCAGAGCATCTACCGCGGCGGGTTCCTCGTCGGCGGCATCGTCGGGCCGGCGTTCGGCGGCGCCGTCATCGGGTTCTCCATCCGCGCGCCGTTCTTCCTGTACGCCGGCACGCTCCTGCTCGCGATGCTGGCGGCGGCGCGGCTGCCGAAGCCGCCCCCGAAGACAGAAGGTGCGCCGGCGCAGCCCGAGGCGCGCACCTCGCTGCGCGACGCGCTCGCGACGCCCGCCTACCGCGCCGCGCTCGCCGGCAACTTCGCGATCGGCTTCAGCCTGTTCGGCGTGCGCAGCACGCTCGTGCCGCTGCTCGTGGTGCAGGGCCTGGGCCTCGGGCCCGGCTGGGTCGGCATCGCGTTCACCGTCGGCGCGCTGGTGCAGACCGCGCTGCTGCTGCCGGCCGGCCGCGCGGTCGACGACGTCGGCCGGCGACCGACGATGGTGGTCGGTGGCGTCGTCACGGGTGCGGCGCTCGCGGCGCTCGCGCTGGCCACCGGGCCGGTCAGCCTGCTGCTGTGCATGGTGCTGCTGGCAGCCGGCGGTGCGCTGCTCGGCGTCGCGCCGGCCGCGGTGGTCGGCGACGTCGTGCAGGGGCGGGGCGGCACGGCGATCGCGGTGTGGCAGATGGCCAGCGACCTCGGCGCGGTGATCGGCCCGGTCGCGGCCGGCCTGCTCGTCGACCGCGGCTCGTTCGACCTCGCCCTGGTGGCGTGCGCCGCCGTCGTCGGCTGGTGCGGGCTGCTCGGGCTGCGCGTGCCGCCCGGTCGGCCGGAGCGCTGACCTACGCCGGCCCGTCCAGCAGGTCGTCGATGCGCTGCACCTTCGCCCGCAGCTGACCGGTCGCGCCGGGCCGGATGTCGGCCTTGAGCACCAGTGAGACCCGCGGCGAGCGCGCCGCGACGGCGTCGACGGCCCGCTTGACGACGTCCATCACCTCGTCCCACTCTCCCTCGACGTTGGTGAACATCGCGTTGGTCTCGTGCGGCAGCCCGGACTCACGGACGATGCGGACGGCGTCGGCCACCGCCTCGGCGACACCCCCGGTCGGGCCGGTCACCGCGGGGCTGATGCTGAACGCGACGATCACCGGCCGATCGTGCCACCGCGCCTACCTCGGGCGGGCCTGGCGCGCCGACATCTGCAGTTCCGACACGTCCTGGCGTGTCGGAACTGCAGATGTCCGCCGACGGGCGGCCGGGTCAGGCTCGGCGATCGAGCACGCCGCGCACGAAGCCCGCCTGCCCGGCGTGCTGCAGGCAGTCCTCGAGCACGCTGACCAGCCGGACGCCGAGGGTCACCGGCGGGTCCCACGACCGGTCGACGACGCGGTCGAGCTCCTCGGACGTGACCGAGCCGATGAGCTCGAGCGTGCGCTCCTGCACCGACCGGAAGTACCCCACGAGCAGCTCCGGCTCGGCCCGCACCGCGGCGACCTGCTCGGAGGTGTGCCCGTAGCCGATGTCGCCGGCGTCGAACGGCAGCCCGAACCGCTCGTGCCACCTCTCCGCGGTGTAGCGCTGCTCGGTGTCGAAGGCCTTCGCGACGTGGTCGTCCTGCACGCGGACGAGGTGCCAGACCAGCCACCCGACGCTGTTGGCGTCGGCGTCGACCCGTGCGCTCAGCTGGTCGGTGCTCAGGCCCTCGACGGCGGCGGGGACGGCGTGCGAGAGGCGGCCGAACGCCTCGACGAGCAGGTCGGCTGGCGTCATGGCGGGCTCCTGTCCGGGGTGAGCGCAGGACGACTGTGCCCGCGGCGGGCGACCCGCGCCAGCGGATGCGCGTCACGCCCCGACATGTCCCACCGGACGGGTGACCTCCGCGACCAGGTCAGCGGCGCGCTGCACGACGGGGCGGCGCGCCCGTAACAGCTCCGCGTCGTCGGTGCGGGGCTCGACGACGCGCGCGGAGGGCACGAGCGGGCCGACGTCGTCCAGGTCGGCCAGACCGCCCAGCGCGTGCCAGCCCAGCAGCGCGGCGCCGAGCGCCGTCCCGGCCGACGGCGCGCAGACCCGCACCGGCACACCGAGCGCGGCGGCCAGCGTCGTCTGCCACAGCGGGTGCTCCAGGGCGCCGCCGGTCGCGCGCACCTCGTCGACCGGCAGGGTGTCGCGCAGCGCGTCGGCGACGAGCGCCAGCTGCTGGCAGACGCCCTCGACCAGGGCGCGTGCGACGTGCCCTCGACGGTGCTGCTGCCGCAGCCCGAGCAGCGTGCCGCTCAGGCCGTCGCGCCACAGGGGTGCGCGCTCGCCGAGCAGGTAGGGCAGGCACATCAGCCCGTCGCTGCCGACCGGCACCGCGGCCGCCTCGTCGAGCAGCGTGCCGACGTCCGGCGCGCCGAGCGCGGACACCGCCCAGCGCACCGCCGACCCTGCGTTGCTCACCGCGCCGCCGACGACCCAGCGGTCGTCCGTCAGCACGTAGCGGAACAGCTGCGCGTCGTGCAGACGCTCGTGCACCGCCGCTCGGAGCGCACCGCTCGTCCCGACGGAGACGGCGACCTCGCCGTGCCGCACGGCGCCGGTGCCGACGTTCGCGAGCGCGCCGTCGCCGGCGCCGACCACCACCGGCAGACCGGCCGGCAGGTCGGCGACCGCCCCCGACAGCGTGAGCACCGTCGTCGTCGGCACCACCTCGGCGAGCTGACCCGGCCGGACCCCGGCGACGGCGAGCGCCTCGTCGTCCCAGCCGGCGTCGCCGCACAGGCCGGTCGCCGACGCCGACGACGCGTCCACCACGTCGGGGCGTCCGCACAGCGCGGCCAGCTGCAGCTCCTTGACCCCGCCCCATCGGGCGACGCCGCGCAGGCGCGGTCCGTCGTGCGCCGACAGCCACGCGAGCTTCGCCAGCGGCGACATGGCGTGCACCGGCGTGCCGGTGCGCTCGTGCAGCGCGGCCCGTCGGTGCTGCAGCGTGGCGACGACCGGCTCCGCGCCCGGGTGGGCCCAGGTGAGCAGCGGGCCGTCGGGCACGCCGGCGGCGCGAAGCGGCACGAGGCCGTGCATGGCGGCGCTCAGCGACACCGCGACCACCCGGTCGCCCCGCTCCGCTGCACGCTCGGTGATCCGCGCGAGCGCCGTCACGCAGTCGCGCTGCAGGGCGACGGCGTCGAACTCGTCCGGTGCCTGCGCCGGCTGCTCGACCTGCACGACGTCGCGCACCTGCCCGTCGACGCCCGCGGTGACCGCCTTCGTCGCGGTCGTGCCGGTGTCGAGCCCGACGACGACGTCCAACGGACTCCCTTCCGAGCGATGAGTGCGGACGCTTCCCGACGTCGTTAGTGTCCGGAAGGGGGTGGCGCCATGCCGGGAGTGCGGGTTCTGGTCGGGACGCGCAAGGGCGCGTTCGTGCTCACCAGCGACGTGGGGCGGCAGAGCTGGCGGGTGGACGGGCCGCACTTCGCCGGCTGGGAGATGTACCACCTGAAGGGCTCACCGGTGGACCCGGACCGCATCTGGGCGTCGCAGACCAGCGCCTGGTTCGGGCAGGTCGTGCACCGCTCGGACGACGGCGGGCGCAGCTGGGAGACGGTCGGCAACGACTTCCGCTACGCGGGCGACGTCGGCACCCACCAGTGGTACGACGGCACGCCTCACCCGTGGGAGTTCGCCCGGGTCTGGCACCTCGAGCCGTCGCTCACCGACCGCGACACCGTGTACGCCGGCGTCGAGGACGCGGCGCTCTTCACGAGCACGGACGCCGGCCGGACCTGGGTCGAGCTCGACGGGCTGCGCCACCACGGCACCGGGGCGCAGTGGCAGCCCGGCGCGGGTGGCATGTGCCTGCACACCGTGCTGCTCCACCCGACCGACGAGCAGCGCATGTGGGTGGCGGTCAGTGCCGCCGGTGCGTTCCGCACCGACGACGGCGGCGCGTCCTGGCGGCCGGTCAACAAGGGCCTGCGGTCCGGCGAGATACCGGACGAGGACTCCGAGGTCGGGCACTGCGTGCACCGGATCGCGCTGCACCCGAGCCGACCCGACGTGCTGTTCATGCAGAAGCACTGGGACGTCATGCGCAGCGACGACGGCGGTGACTCCTGGCACGAGGTCAGCGGCGACCTGCCGACCGACTTCGGCTTCCCCATCGACGTGCACGCGCACGAGCCGGACACGGTGTACGTCGTGCCGATCACCAGCGACTCGCTGCACTACCCGCCCGACGGCCGGCTGCGCGTGTACCGCAGCCGCACCGGTGGCGGCGAGTGGGAGCCGCTCACCCGTGGGCTCCCGCAGGAGCACTGCTACGTCAACGTGCTCCGCGACGCGATGAGCGTCGACCGGCTCGACGAGTGCGGCGTGTACTTCGGCACCACCGGCGGGTCGGTCTACTGCTCGCCGGACGGCGGCGACAGCTGGCGCGAGGTCGTGCGCGACCTGCCCGCCGTGCTGTCGGTCGAGGCGCAGACGCTGCCATGACGCTCGTGCGCATCGTGCTGCCGTACCACCTGCGCGCTCTGGCGAAGGTGGACGGGGAGGTCGCGGTCGATGCCGCGGCGCCGACCGCGCGCGGCGTGCTCGACGCGCTCGAAGCGGTGCACCCCGCCCTGCGCGGCACGATGCGTGACCCCGCCACCGGTCGACGGCGCGCGTTCGTGCGCTTCTTCGCCTGCGAGCAGGACCTCTCGCACGACGACCTCGACGCACCGCTTCCCGACGCCGTCGCGCGGGGCGAGGAGCCGTTCCTCGTCGTCGGCGCGATGGCGGGCGGCTGACCCGGCGTCAGCAGCCGGGGCGGTCAGCCGCGTCGACCGCGGGGTCAGACCCTCTCGGGCACGCGCAGCCGCGCGATCGGCAGCTCGAACTCGCAGACGTCGAGCACCTGCGCCCCCAGGTGCTCGACCGACGCCGTGCGCAGCTCGCTCGCCGGCGCGCGGCTGGCGGCCAGCTGCTCCGCGCTCTCGTACACGACGGCGAGCGCGCCGGTGCCGGTCGCGCGGTCGACGAGCAGCGACGCGCTGCAGAACCCGGGCAGGTCCTCGATCTGCGGCAGCGTGCCGATGCGGAACACGTAGAGCTGCTGGTCGAGCTGCGCCGGCGGCACGCGCGTCCACGTCACGCGTGCCCGCGCGTCCGCAGGTACCGCCTGCACGCGGTGCAGCACGGCGATCTCCCACTCGCGCACCTCCGGCCGGCTCTGGAACAGCTGCTGCACACGGTCGCGGTACGGCGCGACGGCCATCTCCGTGGCCCGCATGGCGTCGAGCGACTCCCAGGCGCTCGTGCCGATGCAGCTGCCGGTGTCGCGGTCGACGAGCAGCGACATGCCGGTGCAGCCGGGCAGCTGCTCGATGGCCGGCACGACCTCGTCGCGAAGCAGGGCGACGGCGGCGTCCACGGCCTCAGGCTTGCCGCGGAAGGTGGTCGAGCGTGCGTGCATGGTGGGCACCTCCGGGAAGGCGGCGCGCCCGGGCGACGACGCCGCACCAGCACCGTCCACCTCCTCGGTCAACGACGCAAGACCCGGTCCACCGCCTCTTCGGCCGACGCCACCACCTCACCGAGCACCTCGGGCCCCGTCGACGACGCGACCTGCCACGACCCGAGCAGGACCACCGGAACGCCCGTGCGCCGGGCGAGCGCCAGCTCGCTCAGCGTGCCCCAGCCGCCGCCGATGCCGATGACGGCGTCGCAGCACCGCACGAGCAGGCCGTTGCGCAGCTCGCCGAGCCCGGTCGGCAGCGCAACCGTGACGTGCGGGTTGGCCGCGCCGCGGTCGTCACCGGGCAGCAGCCCCACCGTGACGCCGCCCGCCGCGGCCGCGCCCGCGCACGCAGCCGCCATCACACCGCCGAGACCGCCGCAGACGAGCACGGCTCCGGCA
>DATMJH010000300.1:0-5965 GCA_035554015.1 Mycobacteriales bacterium | reverse complement strand
GGTCCCGGCCACGGCGCTGGTGCTGTCGGCCGTCGTCAGCGTGCAGTTCGGCAGCGCGGTGGCGCGCGGCCTGTTCGACGACCTCGGCGCCGTCGGCGTCGTGCTGCTCCGCGTCGGGCTGTCGGCCGTGCTGCTGCTGGCGGTGCTGCGACCACGGTTCTGGACGTGGTCGCGGCAGGCGCTGGGCGCCGCCGCACTGCTCGGGCTCGCGCTCGGTGTCATGAACACGGTGTTCTACCTGTCGATCCGCACGGTGCCGCTCGGCATCGCCGTGACGGTCGAGTTCACCGGCCCGCTGCTGCTCGCCCTCGTGCAGACCCGCCGCTGGCGCGACGGAATGTGGGTGCTGCTCGCCGGTGCGGGGGTCGCGCTGCTCGGGCTCGACGGCGGGTCGGCGCCGCTCGGCGGGCTCCTGCTGGCCTTCCTCGCCGGGCTCTGCTGGGCCGGGTACATCCTCGCCAGCGCACGGGTCGGCGCGCTGCTGCCCGGCACGAGCGGGCTCGCGGTGGCGCTGCTCGTGTCGACGCTCGTCGTGCTGCCGTTCGGGGTGAGCGGCGCCTCGGCGGTCGTCGACGACCCGGCGCTGCTCCTGGGCGGGCTCGCGGTCGCGCTGCTGTCGTCGGCCATCCCCTACGGCGCGGAGCTGGCCGCTCTCCGGCGCATCCCGACGCGCGTGTTCGGCGTCCTCATGTCGTTGGAGCCGGCGGCGGCCGCGGTGGCCGGCTTCCTCGTGCTCTCGCAGGTGCTCGACGCGCGCGAGGTCGTCGCGCTCCTGCTCGTCACCGCCGCGAGCGCGGGCGTCACGCTGACGGCGCGGCAGGACCGCGTGCCGGCGCAGCCGCTGGAGTAGTCAGGCTCGCCGCTCGAGGCACGAGGCCATCTCGAGCCAGCCGTGCGGAGCGCCCCACCAGCACCAGCCGAGCCGACGAGCGAGCCGACGAGCACTGCCCTTCATGACCCACAGCCCGGTCACCCGGCGGTCGGTGCTGCGCGAGCCGAGCATCTCGAAGCAGTTCTCCTCCCGGAGCACCTCCGGGTGCTGCAGGACGACGTGCAGCCCTTCCTCGAGCGTCAGCGGCGAGCGACCGGAGGCCAGGAGCCGCGGAAGCGCCTGCTCCGGGGCGACGCCGGCGAACGGCGGGCAGGGGCCGAACGCGGTGCGTGCCCGGTGAGCTCCCGGCGACTCAGCCCGTCGGTCGCACCGCGCCCGACCAGGCGGGCCGCTCGTCGTTCGGCATCAGCACCCACAGCACCGGGTAGACGACCAGCTGGCTCCCGGGCACGAGCAGCAGCTGCGGTGCGAGCATGCGGCTCGTGCCCTTCACCGGAAGCCACCCGGCGGCGGTGCTCCCGCTCATGCGCTGGGGGCTCGTCCCGTCCGGCCTCGTCATCGGCAGCATGAGCCCGGACCTGCCCTACTACCTGCCGATGCCCGTCGGCGCCGCCACGACCCACTCGGCCCCGGGTGTCGTCACGGTCGACGTCCTCTACGGGCTCGCGGCGTTCCTGGTGTGGCACGCGCTCTTCGCGCCGGCGGCCGTCGCCGTCGCGCCGCAGTGGGTGCGCAGCCGGCTGCCGGAGTCGCAGCCGCACCCTGCGGCCTGGCACTTCCGGACGCCGCGCGCCACGCTCGCGGTGCTCGCGTCGGTGGCCGTCGGCGCCGCGACGCACGTGGCGTGGGACGAGTTCACGCACGCGGGTCGCTGGGGGGCGCGCCACATCGGCTGGCTACGGGAGCAGCACGGGGCACTGCCGGGGCACCGGTGGGCCCAGTACGCCAGCGGAGTCATCGGCGCCGCCGTCATCGTCGCCGTCGTCATCGCCTGGTGCCGGCGCACGCCGCCGACTCCCCGCCCACGCGCGCTGTCCACTGCCGTCACCACCGCGAGTCTCGCGCTCGTCGTCGCGGCGGCGATCGTCGGCGCAGTCGTGCGGGCGCTGCCCGCGGTGGAGGACGGCATCAACGTCCGGCGGGCGGCGTTCCTGGCGGTGACGGGTGGCTGCACCGCAGCGGTCGCGGCCGCTGCTGGGCTCGCGCTCGTCTGGCGCATCCGCACCAGCCGGGCCCGTTCCCGCGCGCCTTCTGCGCACCAGCCGCCACTCCGGCGGCGTGGTCGCCGTCCGTAGCCGTCCGGGCAGCGTTGACAGCCGCACCTGCCGTCCTGTCAGTCGCCGTCCCCGTCGGCGCCCGTCGCGCCGTCACCGAAGGGGTGCGGCGTCGTCGCGCCCCACGCCTCGTGCAGGCGCACCTCCGCCTGCTCCTCGACCTGCTCCTCGACGTCGACCCGTGCGGCATCGAGCTCGTCCGCCGACACGGCGAAGCGGTTGCGGGGATCCATGACGACGACTGTGTCGCTGCAGCGCCGGCATGGCAAGCACCGCGGTCGGACGAGGGGGCGCACGTCCACGTGCGCCTCGCCGAGGACGGCGCTACGACCGCCCGCGCAGGTCGGCGACCTCGGCGCGCAGAGCCTCCACCTCGGCGCGCAGGCGGTCGACCTCCACCGACAGCGCCTGCAGCGCCGGCGTGTCGTCGACGGCCACGGCATCGAGCGGCACGGCGGTCTGCACCTCGTCCGGCGACTGCGCAGCGACCGTCGGGCCGGCCGTGGCGGGGACGCCGACCAGCGTCTCCGCGTACCGGTCCTCACGACGTCCTGGCTGTCGCTCCAGCCGGGTGACGAAGGGCGGGTCGCGGTCGGCGAGCGACCGCAGCACGTCCTCCACCTCGCCCGGCGAGCCGAAGGCGTGCATGCGCTCTGTCCGCGCGCGCAGCTCGGCCGCGGTCTGCGGACCACGCAGCAGCAGCACGGCGAGCACGGCCACCTGTGCCGGCGACAGGTCCAGCACCGACGGCAGCTCGTGCTGGTGCTTGTCGCTGCGCTCGCCGCTGCGGTGCACGGTGCGCACCAGTCCCTGCTCACGCAGGCTCCGCACCGCGACGCGCACGGTCGTGAGGTCGTATCGGACGACGGGGTCGCGGCTGGTGGTCTGGTTGCAGGCCGCGATGAGGGCGTTGTCGGTGAGCGGGTAGTGCGCCGGTGTCGTCAGCTGCTTCTCGACGAGGCAGCCGAGCACCCGGCCCTCCTCCGGCGTCAGCTCCACCAGTCGGACGCTACGCGGGCCGCGCGAACGACCGCACAGGGTGGCCGGCCTGCACCTCGACCCGCACCTCGGTGCCGACGGCGTGCTCGACGGTGTGCGGCTGCAGCGAGCGCACGGTCGCGCCCGACGCGAGCCGCAGCGTGTAGAGGTACGACGCGCCGCGGAACTCGCGCGCCGAGACCACGGCGCCCCCGCGCCCGTCGGCGACGAAGGTGACCTCGTGCGGTCGCAGCATCACGTCGACCGCATCGTCGGCGGCGTCGTCGTCGACCACGGCCGGCAGCACGCCGACCTCGGTGCGGACCTGCCG
This sequence comes from Mycobacteriales bacterium, assembly GCA_035554015.1. Lineage (GTDB taxonomy): Bacteria > Actinomycetota > Actinomycetes > Mycobacteriales > SCTD01 > DATLGD01. The sequence continues at coordinate 2,550 of DATMJH010000300.1, read as the reverse complement.
CCCGGCCTGCGTCCCGGGCAGGAAGTCCGCCTCGCCGAGGAAGGTGGCGACGAAGCGGCTGGCGGGTGCGTGGAAGGCGTGCTCCGGCACCCCGACGTGCTCGAGCCGGCCGCCGTTCATGACCGCGACGCGATCGCCGACGGCGAGCGCCTCCGCCTGGTCGTGCGTGACGAACACACCGGCAGCGCCTTCCTCGCGCAGCGCCGCGACGGTGTGGTCGCGCACGCTGGCGCGCAGGCCCGCGTCGAGGTTGCCGAACGCCTCGTCGAACAGGACGGCGCGCGGACGGGCGGCGAGGGCCCGGGCGAGGGCGACCCGCTGCTGCTGGCCGCCCGACAGCTCGTGCGGGTAGCGCCGGCCGTAGCCGGACAGGTCGACGAGCTCCAGCAGCTGCTGCACGCGCTCGTCGCGGCCGCCGCGGCGAGACACCCCGAACGCGACGTTGTCCTCGACGCGCAGGTGCGGGAACAGCGCCGCGTCCTGGAACACGACGCCGACCGACCGCTGCTCCGGCGGCACCCAGTGACCGCCGCCAGCCACCTGGCGCCCGTCGACGTGCACCGTGCCGGCGTCCGGCTCGAGCAGCCCCGCGAGCAGCATGAGCAGCGTCGACTTGCCGCAGCCGCTCGGTCCGACCAGCGCCAGCAGCTCGCCGTCCCCGACCTCGAGCGTGACGTCGTCGACGGCGACGGTGCGCCCGAAACGACGGGTCACCCCGACGACGGCCGCGGCGGTCATCGCCCGGTCCCGGCGAGCACGAGGCGAAGCTCGTCGTCGACGCCGTCGCGGCTCTCCACCGGCGCCGGCGCCGCCGCGGGGGCGTCCCGCAGCTCCCGGCGGAACAGCAGTGCCACGGGCACCATCGCCACGAGCACGATCGCCAGTGCCGGCAGACCGGCCATCTCGTAGCGGGAGTCCGCGGCCAGCTGCCACACCCGCACCGACAGCGTGTCGAAGCCCACCGGCCGCAGGAGCAGGACGATCGGAAGCTCCTTCATCGCGTCGACGGCGACGAGCACCGCCGCGACGGCCACGCCCGACCGGGCCAGCGGCAGGTGCACCGACCTCAGCACCCGGCGCGGCGCCGCCCCCAGCGACAGGGCAGCCGAGGTCAGCGAGGGCGAGACGCTGGCGAGCCGGGCCTCCACGGTGGTGAAGCCGAGGGCCAGGAAGCGGACGGCGTAGACGGCGACCAGCGCCGCCACCGAGCCGGTCACCAGCGTGCCGCCGCCCGGCAGGCCGGCGGCGTCGAGCAGGTCGCGCCCGGCCGCGAGCACGAGCAGCGCACCGATGGCGAGCACCGGTCCCGGCACGGCGTAGCCGGACAGGGTCGCCTGCACGGCGGCGCGCACCCGTCGACGAGCGTCGACGCGCGCGGCGTGCACGAGCAGCACGGCCAGCACCACGACGACGGCCGCCGCCTGCGCGGCCAGCAGCGCGCTGTTCGCGGCAGCGGTGACGAACGCGGTGTCGAACGAGCCGTCGACGCCCCGCAGCGACGTCGTCGTCGACCAGGTCACCAGCGTGGCGACCGGGATGACCACCGCGATGCCGAGCACCGTCCAGCACACCGCTGCGGCGGCCCAGGCCCGACCGCCGTGCAGGCGGACCGGCGCGAGCGGCGCGGTGCTCAGCACACGCGGGCTGTAGCGAGCGCCGCGACGCAGCCACCGCTCGACCGCGAGCAGCGACAGCGCGAGCAGCAGCACGAGGACGGCGAGCACGGTCGCCGCCGGGCGGTCGAACTGGCCCCGCCAGACGCGGTAGATGCCGACCGACAGGGTGTCGACGCCGAAGTACTGCACAGTGGCGACGTCCGAGAGCGTCTCGAGCGCCACGAGCAGCGCCCCGGCTGCCAGCGACGGCCGGGCGAGCGGCACGACGACGCGCAGCGCCGCGCGCACCGGGCCGAGGCCGAGCGTCCGCGCCGCGCCGTACGGCGTCGCCGCGGACGAGCGGAACGCCGCGCGCGCCAGCAGGTAGACGTACGGGTACAGCGACAGCGTCAGCACGGCCGCCGCCACGGGCATCGTGCGCACCGGCGGGAACCACGCGTCGTCACCGAACGCGGCGCGCGACACCGACTGCACCGGACCGGCGTACGACAGCAGCGAGGCGTACACGAGGCCCAGCACGAATCCCGGGACGGCGAGCGGCAGCACCAGCAGCCACGACACCACCTGCCGGCCGGGGAACCGGTAGGCCGCCGTCAGCCAGGCCAGACCGCCGCCGAGCGCGAGCGTGCCGGCCACGACGAGAGCGAGCAGGGCCAGCGTGCTCACCGTCTGCCGCTCGACCCCGGACACGCCGAGGCGCTGCCACGGCTCGGCGCCGCCCGAGACGACGCCGACGAGCAGTGCGACCACCGGCAGCAGGACGAGTCCCGCCGCTGCGACGGCGAGCACCAGCGCGCCGCGGCGGCCGCCACGCCGCCGCGGTCGCTGCTGCCCGCCGACCCTCACCGGTACCCGGCGTCCGTGAGCAGCTGCGTCGCCTCCCGGTTGCGAAGGCCCAGCTCGCCGACGTTCAGCGGGTCGCGCTCGAAGTCGC
>DATMJH010000299.1:0-2594 GCA_035554015.1 Mycobacteriales bacterium | reverse complement strand
CAACCTCGCCCGTGACGAGTCGGCGATCGAGCAGGTGCTGCGCGAGACCACCGGCCTGGCGCGGACCGGCGAGCAGTTCCTCGCCGACAACGAGCAGCGCTTCATCACCCTCGCCCGCGAGAGCGTGCCGAACCTGCGGCTGTTCGAGAAGTACGCCCCGCAGTACCCCTGCCTGCTCAACGGCATCGACGACCAGCTCTCGCTGGGCGTGGCCTTCGGCGGGCTGCAGCCCGGCCTGCACATCACGCTGGAGGTCGTCGAGCACCAGGGCGGCTACCTGCCCGGCGACGAGCCGATCTACGGCGAGGACGCCGGACCCACCTGCTTCGGCCTGGACGGCGAGCCGATCCGTCCGTTCCCGGTCTACACCGAGGTCACCGACGGCTACTGCGACGAGTACGAGGAGCGCACGCCCGGTGTGCAGGAGGAGTGCGTGCGGGACGGCTCGGCCGGCGCCGGCGCGCAGGCCGCCGCGACGCCGTTCTCGCCCGCGTCGTACGACAAGGCGGCAGTCGGTGCCGTCGTCGCGCCCGCGCTGGGCGTGACGCCGTCCGAGGTGCCCGACGTCGCCGTCCTGCTGTTCGCGCCCGTGGCGCGCGGCACCGTCGTCGTCCGCTGAGGCAGACTGCGCCTCGACCCAGCCACCGGCGACGGGACGACGCATGAAGGCCGACGAAGCGCGCGACCTCGGCCGCCTGGCCGCGGTGGCGCTGGGCGGCGGGACGCGCCGCATCGCCGAGGTGCACTCCGGCATCGCCGGTCGTGTCTTCTCGACGGTCGGGCCGGTCGCCACGCCGGTGCGGGCCGTGCACGACGGCGTCACCCGCGTCGTCTACACGGGCGTCCGCGCCGGCCTGTACGGGGCGGCGCGCGCCGCGGGGCAGGTGTCGTCGCTGCTCGTCGACGGGGAACCGCTCGACAGCCGCCCTCGGGCCAGGGTGGCCCTGGCCATCGTGAACGGCGCGCACGGGGACGCCGTCGCGCGGGTCGCGCCGGCGCTGTCGCTGGACATGACCGTGCGGCGCGAGGGTGCCGACGTGCCGCTGGACCGCGCGTCGCTGGCACGGGCCTTCCCGGCCGCTCGCTCGACGGTCGTGGTGTTCCTGCACGGGCTGACCGAGAACGAGGGCGCCTGGTGCTACCGGTCCCTCGCGCACCATGGCCGGCCGCAGGTCACCTTCGGCTCCCTGCTGGAGCGGGACCTCGGCTGCACGGCGGTGTTCCTGCGCTACGGCACGGGGCTGCACATCTCCGACAACGGCCGCCGGCTCGACGCGCTGCTGCGACGGCTCGTGGACGCCTGGCCGGTGGAGGTGCGCGACCTGGTGCTGGTCGGGCACTCGATGGGCGGTCTGGTCGCGCGCAGCGCGCTGCACGTCGCGGGTGGCGGGACCCCCGCTGCGCAGCCCTGGACGCGCCTCGTGCGCGACACCGTCACCCTCGGGACGCCGCACGCGGGCGCGCCGCTGGAGCGCGGCGTCCACCGGCTCGCCGGCGCCCTGCACCGGCTGCCGGAGACCCGGCCGGTCGCCGCGCTGCTCGCCACCCGCAGCGTCGGCATCAAGGACCTGCGGCACGGCACGCTCGTCGAGGACGACTGGTCGGGGCACGACCCCGACGCGCCGGAGCGCGGTCCGCACACCCTCGTGCCGCTGCACGACGGCGCGCGCCACTTCGCCGTGCTGACGACGATCGCCCGCGACCCGTCGTCGCGCCTGGGCCGGCTGCTCGGCGACGGGCTCGTGACGCCCGACAGCGCCGTCGGCGAGGGGGCGCTGGCGTTCCCCGCCGACCACGTGCACCGGCTCGGCGGCCTGCACCACTTCGACCTGCTCAGCGAGCCCCGCGTGTACGACCAGCTGCTCGCCTGGCTGCGCGACCGGCCGGCGCCGGCCGACGACCCGGCGGCGTCCTAGAGCACCGCGCGCAGCGCCGCCACGAGGCGGTCGGTGGCGTCGTCGGAGCGCACCGCGGTGCGCCAGTGCTCGGGCGTGAGGCCCGGGAACGTGTCGCCGCGCCGCACGGCCACCCCCTGCTCGCGCAGCCGCGCGCGCACGTCCGGACGGCCCGGCACCCGGCACAGCAGGTAGGGCGCCTGCGAGCCCGGCGCCACCTCGACGCCGAGCGCGGTGAGCGCCTCCTCGAGCCGCACGCGCTCGGCGGCGACGCGCACCGCCTCCTGCTCCGCGGCCCGCACCGGTCCGCGCGCCAGGCAGGTCTCGAGCGCGACGAGGCCGAGGGTGGAGACGGCCCACAGCGGCTGGGCGTCGCGCAGCCGCGCGACGGTGGCGGGTTCGGCCAGCAGGTAGCCGACCCGCAGCCCGGCGATCGCCCAGGTCTTGGTCAGGCTGCGCACCACGACGAGGCCCGGCAGGTCGGCCCGGCCGGCGAGCGAGTGCGGCTCGCCGGGGACGGCGTCGGCGAACGCCTCGTCGACCACGACGGTGCGACCCGGCCGGCACAGCTCGGCGAGCCGCTGGTGCACGATCCCGGTCGGGTTGGTCGGGTTGCCGACCACGACGAGGTCGGCGTCGTCGGGGACGAGGCCGGGGTCGAGCACGTACGGCGGCTCGAGCACCAGCCGCTCGACGTCG
>DATMJH010000298.1:0-2225 GCA_035554015.1 Mycobacteriales bacterium | reverse complement strand
GTGGTGGGCTACACCGCGAGGGACCTCGACACGTGGGCGACCGTCGTGGCGCGCTCGATCCGCGCCGCCGGCGGCCGGCCGGGCGACATCCTGCACAACGCCTACGGCTACGGGCTGTTCACCGGCGGGCTCGGTGCCCATGCCGGTGCCGAGAAGCTCGGCTGCACCGTGGTGCCCGTCTCCGGCGGCATGACCGAGCGGCAGGTCCGCCTGATCCAGGACTTCCGGCCGCGGATCATCTGCGTCACGCCGTCGTACATGCTCGCCATCGGCGAGGAGATGCGCCGACAGGGCATCGACCCGCGCTCGACCTCGCTGGAGATCGGCATCTTCGGCGCCGAGCCGTGGACCAACCAGATGCGGCACGACATGGAGGAGACGTTCGGGATCAAGGCCGTCGACATCTACGGGCTCTCGGAGGTGATCGGCCCCGGCGTCGCCCAGGAGTGCGTCGAGACCCAGGACGGCCTGCACGTGTGGGAGGACCACTTCTACCCCGAGATCATCGACCCGGTCACCGGCGAGGTGCTGCCCGACGGCGCGGAGGGCGAGCTGGTGTTCACCTCGCTCACCAAGGAGGCGATGCCGGTGATCCGCTACCGCACCCGCGACCTGACCCGGCTGCTCCCCGGCACCACGCGCACCATGCGGCGGATGGAGAAGGTCACCGGGCGCACCGACGACATGATCATCCTGCGCGGCGTGAACCTCTTCCCCACGCAGATCGAGGAGCTGCTGCTCGGCGTCCCGCAGCTCTCCCCGCACTTCCAGTGCGTGCTGTCGCGCACCGGCACCCTCGACGAGCTGACCGTCCGCGTCGAGCACCGCGAGGGCGTGCCCTCGGACGACGCCGCCGCCGCGGGCCGGCGGCTCTGCGAGCTGGTCAAGAGCTCGATCGGCGTCAGCGTCGGCGTCGACGTGGTCGCCCCCGGCGGGATCGAGCGGTCGGTCGGCAAGATGCGGCGGATCGTGGACGAGCGACCGAAGCGCTGACGGGCGACGGGCGCGCCTCCCGTCAGCCCTCCTTGGCGACCAGCGTCAGGACGTCGTACGTCGCCACCGGGTCGCCGTCCTGGTTGGTGACGACCGCGTCCCACCGCACCTCGCCGTAGTCGGCCGAGGTCCGCGGGGTGATCTGCTTGACCGTCAGCGTCACCGCGATCTCGTCGTCGACCTTGACCGGCTCCGGTTCCTGACCCCGGTCAAGGTCGACGCCGAAGTTCGCCAGCACCGGGCCGGGGTCGGGGTCGACGAACAGGCCGGCGGCGAGCGAGACCACCAGGTAGCCGTGGGCGACGATGCCGCCGAACAGCGGGTTGGCCGAGGCCGCGGCCTCGTCGGTGTGGGCGTAGAAGGTGTCGCCGGTGAACTCGGCGAAGTGCGAGATGTCCTCGAGGGTGACCCTCCGCGAGGCGGACCGGATCGTGTCGCCGATGCGCAGCGTCGCCAGGCTCTTGCGGAACGGGTGGACGTCGTCCTCGCGCCGCTGCGCCCCGGTCGTCCAGGTGCCGGTGACGGCGGTCATCAGGTCGGGCGAGGCCTGGATCGCGGTGCGCTGCATGTGGTGCAGGACGCCGCGGATGCCGCCGAGCTCCTCGCCGCCGCCCGCGCGACCGGGACCCCCGTGGACGAGCACCGGCAGCGGCGAGCCGTGACCGGTGGACTCCTTGGCGTCGTCGCGGTCGAGCACCAGGATCCGCCCGTGCCACGGCGCGAGGCCGAGCGTGACCGTGCGGGCCACGTCGGGGTCGTGGGTGACCAGCGACCCCACCAGGCTGCCCTTGCCGCGGGCGGCGAGCGCCACGGCGTCCTCGAGGGAGTCGTAGGTCAGGACCGTGCTCACCGGGCCGAACGGCTCGACGTCGTGCGGCTCGACCGCTCCGGCCTGGGCGCGCAGCAGCACGGGGGAGAGGAACGCTCCCCGCTCGGCGTCGGCGTCGAGGACGGCGACCCGGTCCGGGTCGCCGTACACGATCTCCGCCGAGGCGCGCAGCGACTGGACCGCCTTGCGGACCTCCTCGGACCGCGGGTTGCCGACCGTGACCTGCTCCAGCCGGGCGACGATCGCGTCGACCACGGCGTCGGCGATGCCGCGCGGGACGATCGTGCGGCGGATCGCGGTGCACTTCTGCCCCGCCTTGACGGTCATCTCGGTGACCACGCCCTTGACGAACAGGTCGAGCTCCGGGTCCTCGGGCGTCACGTCGGGGCCGAGGATCGAGCAG
>DATMJH010000297.1:0-3896 GCA_035554015.1 Mycobacteriales bacterium | reverse complement strand
CCCCAAATCCCCGCGCGATCTTCGTCTTCTGCACGCTGGCCACGCGCGGACGGCGTGCACAAGACGAAGATCGCGGGGGATGGGGTGGCGCAGGGCAGGGCTCGGCGAGCTCGGCCTGGCCGGATCTGCGGTGTCCGCGTCCTTGTGCCACCACCCGGGGCGGCCCCATGCTCCGGCCATGGCAGCTCGGCAGGACAGCAGGGACGTCGTGGTGGTCGTCTACGACGGCGTCGACGCGCTCGACGTCGCGGGGCCGGTGGAGGTGCTCGCCGTCGCGTCCCGGCTGCTCGGCCGTCCCGCGTACTCGCTCACCGTCGCCGCGGCCCGGCGCGGCCGCGTCGAGACGTTCAGCGGGCTGCCGCTCGAGGCCGATGCGGACCTGCGGTCGGTGGGGCACCGGTTCGACACGCTGCTCGTCCCCGGCGGTGCCGACGCCGGCGCGGACGGCCTCGTGGAGCCCGTCGTCCCGGCCGACGTCGTCGAGGCCGTGCGGCTGCTCGCGCCACGGGCGCGTCGCGTCGCGTCGGTGTGCACGGGCGCGCACATCCTGGCTGCTGCAGGGCTTCTCGACGGACGCCGCGCGACGACGCACTGGGCCACGGCGTCGCAGCTGCAGTCCGAGCACCCCCGGGTCCGCGTCGACGCCGAGCCCATCTTCGTCCGCGACGGCCACGTGTGGACCTCGGCCGGCCTGTCGTCGGGCGTCGACCTTGCCCTCGCGCTGGTCGCCGACGACCACGGCGACGACGTCGCGCGGGCTGTCGCGCGCTGGCTGGTGGTGTACCTGCGCCGGCCCGGCGGGCAGTCGCAGTACAGCGTCGCGCTGGCGCGCGAGGCCACCCGGCCCGGGCCGGTGCGGGAGGTGCAGCACTGGCTGGCGGACAACCTCGCCGAGGACCTGTCGGTGCCCGCGCTGGCCCGCCGCGCCTCGATGAGCGTGCGGCACTTCAGCCGCCTGTTCGCGCAGGAGACCGGGTCGACGCCGGCGGAGTACGTCGCGATGTCGAGGCTCGAGGCGGCCCGCCGTCTGCTGGAGCGCGACGACCTCACCATGGAGGCCGTCGCGCGCACCTGCGGGTACGGCTCGGTCGACGCGCTGCAGCGAGCCTTCCGCGCGGGCGGCACGACGCCGTCGCGGCACCGCGCCCAGTTCCGCAGCGCGGTGCGGCCCGAGCCGGCGCAGGTGCGCGGTGCCTGACGCGCCCGACCTGGCCGCGCCGGACTCGGCGATCTGCCGCGCGGCCCGAGACCTGCTCCGCCGCGCCGCCCCGGCCCCGCTCGTCGGCCACTGCGAGCGGACGTTCCTGCTCGGTGCGGCCCTGCTCGGAACGCGGTGGCCGGCCTGCGATCGGGAGGTCGTCTACGTCGCGGCGGCGCTGCACGACCTCGGGCTCACCTCCGAGCCGGCCGGCGAGGCAGAGTTCCAGGACGTCGGTGCTGCGGAGTGCGCCGAGCTGGTTCTGCGGGAGACCGGCGACGATCGGCGGGCCGAGCTCGCTCGGGCGGCGGTCGCGCTGCACCTCGAGCTGAGCTCTGCCGACGACCCACGCCCCGAGGTCGCGGCCGTGCACCTGGGCGCCGCGGCCGACGTCGTGGGCGCCCGGGTCGAGGACCTGCCGGCGGGTCTGCTGGACGAGGTGCTCGACCAGTGGCCGCGACAGCGCTTCCCGGAGTGGATGTCCGCAGCGATGCGGCGGGAGGCCGAGCTGCGGCCGCGCTCCACTGCCGCCCTGTACGTGCGTGAGCTGGGCCTGCTCGACCTCATCGCCGCCGCTCGGCTGCCCTCGTGACCCTCCCTGAGGTCACGGCGACCTGGCTCGGGGCGGCCACGGTCCTGCTGCGCGTCGGCGCGTTGAGCCTGCTCACCGACCCCGCGCTCGACCCGGCTGACCAGGAGCAGGTCTTCCACGTCCCGGGCTCCGACATCCCGATCCCGCTGCGCCGGACGTCGGACCCGGTCCTGCCGCCCGGAGGCCTGCCCCGGCTCGACGCCGTCCTGCTCAGCCACGACGAGCACGCCGACAACCTCGACGCGCGCGGACGGGCAGTGGCGGCGGGAGCGGGACGGATCCTCACCACGCCGTCCGGCGCCCGCCGGCTCGGCGGCAGAGCCGAGGGGCTGGAGCGGTGGGCGAGCGTCGAGCTCGAGCGCGCCGGCACCCGGGTCCGCGTGACCGCCACGCCCGCCCGGCACGGGCCAGCAGGGATGGAGGCTGTTGTCGGCGACGTGACCGGCTTCGTCGTCGAGATCGAGGGACTCGCGCGGGCGGTCTACATCTCCGGCGACACCGTCCTGCACGACGACCTCACGGCGGTCGGACGCCGCTTCGCGATCGGTCCCGCGCTCCTGCATCTCGGCCGCGCGCGCTTCGACCTGACCGGCCCGACCTGCTACTCGCTCAGCGGTGCGGACGGCGTCGCCCTGGCCGCCGACCTCGGGGCCACCGCGCTGCTGCCGGTGCACCACGAGGGCTGGGTGCACTTCAGCGAGCCCGCGGTCGGCCTCGAGCGGGCGCTGCGCGGGTCACCGGTCCCGGTGCTGTGGCCGACACCGGGGGTGCCGGTCGACCTGCGGCCGGCGATGGCGGGTGGCTGAGCTCGGCCGGCGCCGCGGGAGGCTCAGACCGGCCGCGTCCAGGGGCCGCGCAGCTCGACGTACGTGACGTCGTCCATGAGCTGGTCGATGTCGGCGCCCGGGCTCTCGGCGTTCTTCGCCTCACCCGCGCGGGCCGCCGCCTCGTCCGTGAAGCACACGACGAGCGTGAACCGGTCGCCGTCGTGCCACGCCAGCAGGCCGCCCAGGATCTCCGGCCGCTCGCGGGCCAGCCACTCGCCGTCGGCGCGCAGGACGCGCTCGAACTCCGGTCGATCGGGCACTCGACCGCGCAGCACCTGCGCGAAACCGCAGCGGACCGGCAGGTCGGCCACGAACGGGCTGGTCTCGGTCGCCGGCTCCACCTGCACGTCCCGGGCGGACGCCGCCTCAAGCGCCGCGTCCCACGCAGCGTGGCCGCCGTCCTGAGCAGCCGCCGGGCGGACGTCGAGCAGCGCGACGAGGCGCCCGTCGTCGGTCACGCCGGCCGCGCCGGCGACTCCGGCGGCGTTCCCCAGCTCGGTCAGTGCGGCGCGCGCGAGCTCGGGCTCGGGCGTTCGCGCTTCGACGTACTGGACAGGCACGGCGCTCTCCGGTGTCGCGCGGCGAGGGAGACGATATCTCGCTGTCGTGTGCAGACGCGGTCATCCGCGTGCCGCGCGGGGGATGCGTCGTCGAGCCGTATGTTTCCCGGCCTGGGGGGCGCTCTCCGGACCGCGACGGAGAGTGACGGAGGTCGCACGGCCGTCCGGGACGACGGCGGGGTCGGCCGGCGTTGTGACAGGCATGACCGACCGCCCCGTGACCCAGGACCGGCAGAGCCCGCAGCCGACCGGCATCGCCAACCCGCGTCGCACACGCCTGTAGCTCGTCTCGTCTCGCGGCCGGCGTGGGTAGCCTCCGCCCGTGACGCGACCGGCGGAGCGGCGGCTCAAGGTGGTCTATCTGGACCACGTCGCTCGGCTCTCAGGTGCCGAGCTGGCGTTGCTGCGCACCCTGCCGCCACTGCTTGATCGTGTCGAGGCGGTCGCCGTCCTGGCCGAGGACGGCCCGCTCGCTGATCGGCTGCGGGACGCAGGCGTCGACGTCATCGTCCTGCCGCTGTCAGCGGGCGTGCGGGATGTACGCCGTTCTCGGGTACCCATGGCCGCGCTGTCGCCGGGAGCACTGGTGCGGTTCAGCGCCTACGTCTGGTCGATCGCACGACTGGTGCGTCGTCTCGAGCCGGACCTCCTGCACACGAACAGCCTCAAGGCCGCCATCTACGGCGGGCTGGCGGGTCGGCTGTCGGGTGTCCCGGTCG
>DATMJH010000296.1:0-3214 GCA_035554015.1 Mycobacteriales bacterium | reverse complement strand
CTTCTCGCCGCGGTACGTGCTGGGTGAGCAGGCCGTCGGCTACGAGCAGGCCGGCGTCCGTGCGGACCACGACGGCGTCGTCGCCGGCCTGCTCGTAGCCGACGGCCTGCTCACCCAGCACGTACCGCGGCGAGAAGGGCGCGGCCTGCGCGACCAGCGCGTCGACGAGGTCCTTGCCGCGCACCGCCGGGAAGCCGGCGACGTCGTAGATCATCTTCTCGGGGTACATGGCGGTGATCTGGCCGCCGGCCTCCGAGAGGCCGTCGAGCAGGGTGACCGACAGCCCGCGGAACCCGGCGTAGTACGCGGCGTACAGGCCCGACGGCCCGGCGCCCACCACCAGCACGTCGGTCTCGACGTCGTCGCTCACGCGCAACCCCCTTCGCCGTGCGGCCGCCACTCACGACGGACCCACGCGGACTAGAACAGGTTACAGTCCGGACGCCTCGGTGCGGGCCGCCAGGGCGAGCACGAGGGCGTCCTCACCGGGTCGGCCCACGAGCTGGACGCCGACCGGCAGGCCGTCGGCGTCGCGCCCGCCCGGCACCGCGCAGGCCGGCAGCCCGCACAGGTTCGCGAGCACGGTCCACGGCAGGACGGCGTCGCGCAGCAGGCCGGCGCCGTCCGGCCGGTCGTCCGGCCGGTCGTCCGGCCGGTCGGTCCACGAGGGCCCGCACGTCGCGACCGGCACCACCAGCACGTCGACGTCGTCGAGCAGCGCGGCGGTGACCTGTCGCAGCTGGTCTCGCTCAGCGGCAGCTGCCGCCACCGCGGCGGCGTCGATGCGCTCGGAGGCCTCGATGCGGCGGCGCACGTCGGCGCCGTACCGCTCGGCGCCGTCCGGCCACCATCCCGCGCGCCGGTGCACGGCCAGCGCCTCGGCTCCCTGCACCGTCGCGTACAGCCGCTGCAATCGACCGGCCATCGGCAGGACGACGTCGCGCACGTCACCGCCGAGAGAGCCCGCGACCCGCTCGACCGCCGCGTCGGCGGCGGTTCCGGACGCTGTCAGCCCGATCTGCGGCCACCCGGCGTCGACGGCGGGAACCGGCCGGCCGCCGAGCACCTCGAGCGCGAGCCGTGCGTCGGCCACCGTGCGAACCAGAGCACCGCCGACGTCGAGCGACGGCGCGAGCGGCACGACGCCGTCCAGCGGCACCGTGCCGTGCGTCGGCTTGTGGCCGACGAGCCCGCACCACGCGGCCGGTAGCCGGACGGAGCACCCGGTGTCGGTGCCGATCGCGAGCGGCACCACCCCTGCGGCCACCGCGGCTGCCGAGCCCCCGCTGGAGCCGCCGGCGGTGCGGCCGGTGTGCCACGGGTTGCGCGTCCCGCCGTCGAGCGGGTGCCACGTCGTGATGCCCCAGGCGAACTCGTGCGTGCGGGTCCGGCCGAGCACTACCGCGCCGGCCTCGCGCAGCCGCGCCACCGCCGTCGCGTCGCGAGCCGCAGGTCCGGCGGTGGGCACACGCGACCCGGCGCGGGTGACCTGGTCGGAGACGTCGTACAGGTCCTTCACCGCCACCGGCACGCCGTCGAGCGGCCCGCCGGTCGGCCTCCGGCGACGCGACTCCGCCTCGCGCCGGGCGCCGTCCGCGTCGACGTGCACGAAGGCACGGACGTCGCCGTCGCACTCAGCGATCCGGGCCAGCGCCCGCTCCACCAGCTCGACCGGGTCGGCCCGACCGCTGCGCACGTCGGCGGCCAGACCGGCGGCGGTCGGCGCGTCGGGGGCGGCCCAGCGCTGCACGCGCGTCATCCTGCCCTCAGCAGCCGGCCGTCAGTAACCGGCGTCGACGTCGACCAGCCCGAGCAGCGGCTCACCGGCAGCGGCCCGCCGCACGTTCTCCTGGACCCGCCGTGCGAGCAGCGGCTGCGCCGTCGCCCACGGGTTCGCGGTGTGCGGCGTCACCAGGCAGGTCGGCAGCGACCACAAGGGGTGACCGTCGGGCAGCGGCTCGGGATCGGTCACGTCGAGCGCCGCCGCACCGATCCTGCCGTCGTGCAGCGCCTCGACGAGCGCGTCGGTGTCGACGTGCCGGCCGCGCGCCACGTTCACGAGCACGGCGTCGGGGCGCATCCGCGCGAGCCGGCGGGCGTCGACGACGCGCTCCGTGTCGGGGGTGAGGGCGAGCGCGAGCACCACGACGAGCGCACCGGCGAGCACGTCGTCGAGCCGGTTGACGCCGACCGTGCGCGCCGCCCCGGGCACCTCGCGCCCGGCGTCCCGCCGCACCACCGTGACGTCCGCGCGGAAGGGCTCGAGCAGGCGCAGCAGCGACGCGGTGATGCCGCCACCGCCGAGCACGACGACCGGCGCGTCGTAGAGCGTCACCGCCGACTGGCCGGTCCACGACGTCTCGCGCGCATACCGCGGGACCGACCGCAGCGCGGCCAGCGCCAGGGCGAGGGCGTGCTCGGCCACCGGCTCGCTGTAGACGCCCTTGGCGCATGCCCACTGCACACCCGGCCGGAGCACGCCCGCCGCGACGGCCTCCTCGACACCGGCGAACGGCAGCTGCACCCAGCGCACCGTCGGGGCGCGGTCGAGCGCCGGACCGATCTCGCCCCAGCTCGTCGGGCGGGTCCAGACCAGCCCTTCCGGCGCGTCGTCGAGTCCGACGACGGTCCCGCCCGCCCGGCGGACGGCGTCGGCCGCGTAGTCGGCGGGCTCGGGGGCGAGGGCGACGCGGGTCACGACCGCACCATGCCGCAAGGCCGGGTGGGACCCGGCTCCGGGCGGGTAGTCGTCCCCCGTGCCGCGCCCCCGCCCGCTCGTCCCGACCCTCGCGTTCGTCGTGCTCGTCAGCGGCTGCGGGCTGCTGCCCGGCGACAGCGACGGCACGCCGCGCGAGCGGTTCCGGGAGGCGGTCGACGAGGTGCGCGCCGCCGTCGAGGCCGAGGTCGAGCGGGCGCTCGAGGAGGCCGAGCGCCGGGCAGAGGAGTCGGGCGACGTCGGCGCTCGTGACGCTCCCGAGGTCGATGCGATCCGCACCGACACGAACACCCGCTTCGACTACGAGGAGTACACCGCGACGCTCGAGCAGGTGCTGCAGTCGCTCGAGGCGTTCTGGGCCGACGAGCTGCCGCGCGCGTTCGACGTCCGCTTCACAACGCCCAGCCGATACGTGTACTACCGCTCGGACTCGGGGTCGGGGCCGCGCTGCGGTGGCCAGCGCGCGCCGGCGCGCAACGCCTTCTACTGCCCGGCCGG
>DATMJH010000295.1:0-15152 GCA_035554015.1 Mycobacteriales bacterium | reverse complement strand
CTGGAGGACCCCCGCCATCCCCCCCGGCGGGGGTCCTCCACATTTCCGGCTGCCTTCCACAGCTCCGGCGACGATCGCCGCCCGCGGCCCCGTCCCACCGCACTCTCGGGCCCGGCGCCGGCCCGCGGCGCCCCGCGCCCCGGAGGTGTGCCGTGGACGGCATCCCCGCCCTCGCCCGAACCGGCCGCTCCCGGCCGCTGGTGGTCACGGGCGACCCGACGGCGCTCGACGACCTGCTGCGCCTGGCGGCGGCCGCCGGCGTCGACGTCGACGTCGCCCCCGACCTGTCGGCCGCCGCGCGGTGGTGGCCGAGCGCGCCGTTCGTCGTCGTCGGCGACGACGCGACGGTCGGCTCCGCCGCCCGCCGGCTGCCGCGTCGCGACGGCGTCGTGCTGCTCGGCGACGACCTCGACGACGCCGGCGTGTGGGTCCGTGCCGTCGAGGTGGGTGCCGAGCAGGTCGCCTTCCTCCCCGACGCCGAGAGCTGGCTGGTCCGCCGGCTCGCCGAGTCGGTCGAGCCGCCGGGCCGGTCGGCCACGGTCCTCGCCGTGGCCGGCGGGCGCGGCGGCGCCGGCGCGACGACGCTCGCCGTCGGTCTGGCCGTCACGGCGGTGCGCACCGGCCGCCGTGCCCTGCTCGTCGACGCCGACCCGCACGGCGGCGGGATCGACCTCGTGTTCGGCGGTGAGGACGCGCCGGGGCTGCGCTGGCCCGACCTCGCCGCGACGCGCGGCCGGCTCGCCGGTCCGGCGCTCGTGAGCGCGCTGCCGGCGCTCGACGACGTCGACGTCCTGTCGTGGGACCGCGGTGACCTGCACGCCGTGCCGCCGGAGTCGGCCCGGGCAGTGCTCGCCGCGGCGCGCTCGGCCGCCGACGTGGTGGTCGTCGACCTGCCGCGCGCGCTCGACCCGGCTGCCCGAGAGCTCCTGACGGGCGTGGCGACCACGCTGCTCGTGGTGCCGGCGGAGGTGCGGGCGGTCGCGGCGGCCGGCCGCGTCGCCAGTGTCCTGACCGGCGGGTGCGACGACGTCCGCGTCGTCGTCCGCGGGCCATCACCTGCGGGGCTCGTGCCGGCGCACGTCGCGGCCACCCTCGGGCTGCCGCTCGCCGGCGAGCTCGCGTCCGAGGACGCCGTGCCGCGGTGCCTCGAGCGCGGCGAGCCGCCGGCACGCCGTGGCCGCGGCGAGCTCTGGCAGCTCTCGGTGCGGCTGCTCGACGAGCTCGTGCCGGGCCTGCGCGAGGCGGCGTGAGCGCCGTCGCGCCGGAGCTGCTCGACCGGGTGCAGCGACGGCTGGCGGCCGACGGCCGCCCGCCGACGGCGGCGCGGGTCGCGGCCGCGGCGCGCGAGGAGGGCGTCGTCTGCGGCGACGTGGCGCTGCTCGAGGTCGTCCGGGCCCTGCAGCGCGAGATCACCGGCGCCGGTCCGCTCGCACCGCTGCTGGCGGACCCGCGCACCACCGACGTCCTCGTCAACGGCCCGGCCGAGGTCTGGGTCGACCGCGGCGACGGGCTCGAGCCGGTGGCGGCCGGCTTCGCCGACGAGCCCGCCGTCCGGCGGCTCGCGCAGCGGCTGGCCGCGGCCGCCGGCCGCCGGCTCGACGACGCGCAGCCGTGGGTCGACGCGCGGCTGCCCGACGGCGTCCGGCTGCACGCGGTGCTGCCCCCGGTCGCCGCCGGGGGGACGTGCCTGTCGCTGCGGGTGCCGCGCCGGCGCGCCTTCACCCTCGACGAGCTGGTGGCGGCCGGCACCGTGCCGCCCGACGGCCGGGCGCTGCTCGAGCGGTTGGTCGCGTCCCGCCGAGCGTTCCTCGTCACCGGCGGCACCGGCTCGGGCAAGACCACCCTGCTGGCGGCCCTGCTGTCGGTCGTGCCGCCGGACGAGCGGGTCCTGCTCGTCGAGGACAGCGGCGAGCTCGCGCCGCGGCACGGCCACGTCGTGCGCCTGGAGGCGCGGCCACCGAACGTCGAGGGCGCCGGCGCCGTGACGCTGCGCGACCTGGTGCGGCAGGCGCTGCGCATGCGACCGGACCGGCTGGTCGTCGGCGAGGTGCGCGGAGAGGAGGTCGTCGACCTGCTCGCCGCGCTCAACACCGGCCACGAGGGCGGGTGCGGCACGCTGCACGCGAACAGCGCCGCCGACGTCCCGGCCCGGCTGGAGGCGCTCGCCGGCGCCGCCGGGCTCGGCCGGGCGGCGCTGCACAGCCAGCTGGCCGCCGGCCTGCACGTCGCCGTGCACCTCGTGCGCTCGCCGCACGGCCGCCGGGTCTCGCAGGTGTGCGTGCTCGAGCGCGGCACGGACGGGCTCGTCGTCGCGCGACCGGCGTGGGAGTGGGACGGGCGTGGCGCGACCGGCACCGCCGGTCCGGCCGGCGACCGGCTCGCCGCCGTCCTGGCATGACCGGGGCGCTGCTGTCCGCGGCGCTGGCGGCAGCCGCGCTCCTCGTGCTGCTCGGGCCGCCGTCCCGCGACCCGCTGGCGCGCTTGTCGGGGCGCCCGCGACCGCCCGCCGGCCGGCTCCCTGCGGCGGTGCGGGCCCGGCTGCCGGGCGCGCGACCTCGCCGCGACGTCGAGCGGGCCCGCGCCGTCGAGGCGCTCGGGGCGCTCGCGGCCGAGCTGCGCGCCGGCCGGCCGGTCGGAGCCGCGCTGGCGTCCGCGGCCCCCGTGGCCGTCGGGCCGACCGGCTCCGCGCTGCGCGCCGCCGGCGCCGCGGCGCTCGCCGGAGGCGACGTCACCGAGGTGCTCACCGAGGCGGCGGACAGCAGCGCCGTCCCCGACCTGCTGCGCGGGCTCGCCGCCTGCTGGGCGCTGTGCGCGCAGACCGGGAGCGGCCTGGCCGTGGCCGTCGAGCGGCTCGAGCTGGCCGAGCGCGACGCGCACGACCGGCGGCGGGCGGTCGACGCCGAGCTCGCCGGGCCGCGCACGACCGCCGCCCTGCTCGCCGCCCTGCCCGCCGTCGGGGTGGCGCTGGCGGCAGCGCTCGGCGCCCGGCCGCTCGACCTGCTGCTCGGCACCCCGCTCGGGCTCGGCTGCCTCGTCGGCGGTGCGGTGCTCGACGCCGTCGGGCTGCTCTGGACCCGCCGCCTCGTGGCGCGGGCCGTCGCGCGGTGAGCGCCCTGGCGGCAGTGCTGGCCGGCGTCGCCGTGGCGGTGGCGCTCGGGCGCCACCGGCGCGTGCTGGCCCCGCCGGTCGGGCCGCCGGCGCCCCGGCGCGGCGGCCGGTCGGGCGCACGGCCGGCGTGCCTGGTCGCCGCGGTCGCCCTGCTCGCCCTCGCTCCCGGACCGCTCGGGCTGGTGCCGGCCGCCGCCGTCGCCCTCGTCGGCCCGGGGCTGCTCGGGCGGCTGGAGCCGGCCGCCGTCCGCCGGGACAGGTCGCGGCTGCTCGCCGACCTGCCGCTCGTGCTCGACCTGCTCGGCGCCTGCCTGGCCGGCGGCGCGCCGCTGTCGGCCGCTGCCGGCGCCGTCGGCACCGCCGTGCGCGGGCCGGCCGGGAAGCGGCTCCAGCGGGTGGCCGGGCTGCTCGCCGTCGGCGCCCCGGCCGGCGCTGCCTGGCTCGCGCTCGGCGGCCCCGACCCCGACGACGACCCGCTCGGCCCGGCCGCCCGGTCGCTGGCCCGCGCGGCCGAGACGGGTGCGCCGGTCGCCGCCACGCTGGCCCGGCTCGCCGACGACGCCCGCCGCGCGAGCCGGGCCGCCGGCACGCAGGCCGCCCGCCGGGCGGGGGTGCTCGCCGTCGCGCCGCTCGGCCTGTGCTTCCTGCCGGCGTTCGTCCTGCTCGGCGTGGTCCCGGTGGTCGCCGGGCTCGCCGGGCCGCTGCTGACGACGCCGTGACCGGTGTGGACATCGCCGCCCGGTCCACAGATGCCTCGCGGCCGGTGTCCCGGGTCCGCTCCCCGGTGGAGCGTCCGCTGCGTCGGGCGACCGCCCGGCACCCGCGCCCGGTCGCACCGGCCGCTCCTGGAGGTCCTGCCATGTCCGCTGTCCGCTCGCTCCCCGCCCGCCTGTCCGCCTGGGGCACCACCCGGCTCACGCCGCCCGACCGCCCGGCCGACGCCGGCATGACCACCGCCGAGTACGCCGTCGGCACGGTGGCCGCGTGCGGCTTCTCGGGGCTGCTCTACAAGCTGGTCACCAGCCCGGAGGTGCTCGGGCTGCTGCGCGACGTCGTCACCAAGGCCTTCCGGCTCGGGTTCTGACGATGTCCGGCTGGAGCCCTCCCGTCGGTTCCGGAGCCCCGCGAACCCGTCGGGAGGGCTCCGGGCGGGACCGCGGGAGCGTCACGGCGGAGACGGCGCTGGCGCTGCCGGTGCTGCTCGCCGTGCTCGCCGTGGCCCTGTGGGCAGTCGCCGCCGTCTCGGCCCAGCTGCGGTGCGCCGACGCCGCGGCCGGTGCCGCCCGCGCGGCGGCGCGCGGCGAGCCGCCCGACGCCGTCACCGCCCTGGCCCGGCGGCTCGCGCCGGAAGGTGCCGACGTGCAGGTCGGCGGCGACGGCGACGAGGTCGTGGTCGTCGTCACGGCCCGGGTGGCGCCGCCGGCGGTGGCCGCCGTGCTCCCGGGGCTCGAGGTGGAGGGGCGCGCCGTCGCGCTGCGCGAGCCGGGGGTGGGGCCGTGACGCCGGCCCCGTCCGTGGCCGTGACGCCGGCCCCTTCCGTCGCCGTGACGCTGCCCCGGTGGCAGCTGCGCACCCGACCGGACGCCGGCTCCGCCACGGTGCTCGTGCTCGGGCTGACCCTCGTCGTCCTGCTGGCCGGCATCGTCGCGGCCGGGCTGGGCGCCGTCGCGGTCGCGCGGCACCGCGCCGCGTCGGCAGCCGACCTCGCCGCGCTCGCGGTCGCGGCACGGGCCTCGCACGGGCAGGTGACGGCGTGCGCGGCCGGGGGCCGGGTGGCGGCACGGGCGGGTGCGGCCCTGACCTCGTGCCGCCTCGAGGGCTGGGAGGCCGTCGTGGTGGCCGCGGTCCGCCCACCCGGCCCGGTCGGCGCGCTCGGCGTGGCGCGGGTGCCTGCGCGGGCAGGGCCGGCAGCGCGGGCCGCCCCGCGGGAACCTCCTACCGCGTAACCTCGTCTGCAGCGGTGTCGTTGTCCCGGGTGTCGGCCCGGGCGCCGACGCAGCCGTCCCACGCCCGGCTCCGCGCGTCGGCGCGCAGCCGCCGACCACGACCAGGAGCCCGCCGGCATGTCGCCCTCGTTCGTGACGCCTCCGGTGCAGGGGGCGGGACGGCCGGTCGGTGCGCTGCTGGGCGACGCGCTGCGCCGCCCCGGCGGACGGCGTGCGGTGTCGGTGCTGTCGGTGGTGCTGTTCCTCGCCGGCGCGGTGATGTTCGCCTACCCGGTGGCCACCGATCTCTACAGCCGGTTCAACCAGGACCGGCTGCAGGAGGACTTCCGCGACCCGTCCTACGCCGACGCCTACCGCGAGCGGCGGGTCGCGGTCGGCGAGGGCCTGACGCGCATGCGCATCCCGAAGCTGGGGGTCGACGTGCTCGTCGTCGAGGGCACCACCCCCTCGGCGCTGCGGGCCGGCGCCGGGCACTACGTCGAGACGCCGCTGCCGGGCGAGCCCGGCAACGTCGGCATCGCCGGACACCGCACCACCTACGGGCGCCCGCTGAACCGCATGGACGAGCTCGGGCCGGGCGACGTCGTCGAGCTCGAGACGCCGTTCGAGGTCTTCACCTACCGGGCGCTGCCGGCCTTCGACGGCCACGGCAACCCGTGGGTGGTCGCGCCCACCCAGTACGACGTCGTCGGCCAGGACGTGCAGGGCAGCTTCCTCACGCTCACCACCTGCCACCCGAAGGGCAGCGCGCGGCAACGGCTGATCATGCGGTTCGAGCTGGTCGGGTCCCGGCCGGTCGAGCGCACGGGGACGGCGTGATGCGCCGCTCCGTCGCTGCGCTGGTGGGTGCCGCACTCGGCTGCGGCGCGCTGCTCGGCACGGCTGTCCCGGCGTCGGCCGGAGTCGTCGAGGGCCCGGCGAAGGACGCCGTCATCGGCACGCACGGCTCCTACCGCATCGTCTCCGAGTCCCCGCTGTCGACCATGGAGCTCGTCGGTCCCGGTGGGGCCCCGGTCGTGCCGTCCGACCGCGACCAGGCGACCGGCCGCCCGGTGCTCGTCCTCGACACCGACTGCCGCGAGGCGCCGCAGCCCGAGTGCGCCGGCGCCCCGGTCGTGGCCAACGGCCGGTGGCTCATCCGCATCACCGGCGCCGGCGCCGAGGAGCGCCCCTTCTTCGTGCGCATCGGCGGTCTGCCGGTCCGCGAGCTGGCGGCCTCGCTCGAGGGCCGCACCGCCACGGTGCGCTGGAAGCCCGGTCCGGAGCCCGACGTGACGGCGTGGCAGGTCTTCGACGACCACGGCGCCGTCAAGCAGGTCCGCGCGCCGCGCGACGAGGCCGGCGCGATCGCCTGCCCGGAGGCCGGCTGCTCGGTCGTGTTCGAGTACCCGGCCACCGCGAGCGGTCCGCGCACCTTCTCGGTGCAGGCGGCCCGGCCGTGCGGTGTCGAGGCGTGCGCCGACGTGTACGGGCCGGGCACCAGCAGCGGGCCGGTGACCCTGCCCGCGGCCGCGCCGTCGCCCGGCGCCTCCACGCCGCCGCCGGCGGCGGGGGGTGCGACGTCGGCACCGCCGGGCGGCACGGGCAGCGGGTCGAGCGGCGCGGCCCGCGGGTTCGGCGGGTTCGCGCCCAAGCTCGGGCTGCCCAAGCTGCCGCCGCTGCCGAACGGCGGCGCCCCGGTGGTCGCGGCGCCGCAGGTCGCCGACACCTTCGAGCAGGAGCTCGACTACGGCGACCGTGAGCTCCCCGAGATCGCGGACGACGACGAGCCGACGCCGACCGCCGGCCGCGACGACACCCGCCTGACCAGCACGGGCGGTCTCCTGCAGGACGAGCAGGTCGTCCGCGGCGTCGCGGCGGCGTTGGTCCTGGGCCTGTCCGGCGCGCACCTGCGCACCTGGCTCGCGCGCACCCGCGAGGAGGACGAGCTCGACCTGCAGGTCTAGCCGTCGCCGAGACCCTCGCCGAGACCCTCGCCGAGACCCGCGCCGAGACCCGCGCCGAGACCCGCCTCGAGCACCGCGGTGAGCAGCCGCACGGCCGCCGCCTTGTCGAGCGGCTCGTTGCCGTTGCCGCACTTGGGCGACTGGACGCACGACGGGCAGCCGCCGGTGCACTCGCACGCGGCGATCGCGTCGCGCGTCGCCCGCAACCAGGCCGCGCCGCGCACGTAGCCGCGCTCGGCGAACCCGGCGCCGCCGGGGTGACCGTCGTAGACGAAGACGGTGCACACACCGGTGTCGGGGTGCACCGCCGTCGAGACGCCGCCGATGTCCCACCGGTCACAGGTCGCGAACAGCGGCAGCAGGCCGATCGCGGCGTGCTCGGCGGCGTGCGCCGCGCCCGGCACCTCGCCCGGCTCGACGCGCGCGGCGGCCAGCAGCTCCGGCTCCACGGTGTACCAGACGGCGCGCGTGCGCAGCTCGCGCGGCGGCAGGTCGAGCGGCTCCTCGCCGAGCACCTCGCCGCTGCCCAGCCGCTTGCGCAGGAACGACACGACCCGGTTGGTGACGTCGACGGTGCCGAACGACAGCGAGCCGCCCGGCCACGACCGCGTCCGCAGCGTCTCCACCACGGCGATGTCGGTGACCTCCCGGGCCGACGTCGAGTACTCCGGCTCGTCGGGGCGGACGAGCGCGACCGCCTCCTCGAGGTCGAGGTGCTCGACGACGTGCGCCGCGCCCTGGTGCAGGTAGACCGCGCCCTCGTGCGCCTGGCTGTGCGCCGACGCGGCGTCGACCGTGCCGAGCAGCCGCCCGGTGCCGGTCTCGACCAGCCGGACGGCCGGTCCGCCGGTGCCGCGCAGGTCGACCTCGGGCCGCTCGCGCGAGGTCCAGAACCAGCCGCGCGGGCGCGAGCGGAGCAGGCCGCGCCGCACCAGGTCGGCGAGCAGCAGCCGCACGTGGCCGTCGCCGTCCGGGCCGTCGGCGAACAGCGCGAGGTCGTCCTCGGTGAGCGGCAGCTCGGCCGCGGCGCAGCACAGGTGCGGCCCGAGCACGTACGGGTTGGACGGGTCGAGGACGGTGGCCTCCACCGGCCGGCCGAACAGCGCCTGCGGGTGGTGCACGAGGTAGGTGTCGAGCGGGTCGTCCCGCGCCACGAACACGGCCAGCGCCGGCTGGCCGGCGCGCCCCGCCCGGCCGGCCTGCTGCCACACCGACGCCACCGTGCCGGGCCAGCCGGTGAGCAGCACGGCGTCGAGGCCGGCGACGTCGACGCCGAGCTCCAGCGCGTTCGTCGCCGCGACCCCCAGCAGCTCGCCGGCCTGCAGGCGGCGCTCGAGCAGCCGTCGCTCCTCCGGCAGGTAGCCGGCGCGGTAGGCGGCCACCCGCGGGGCCAGCTCCGGCGCGGCCTCGGTCAGCGCCCGCCGTGCACCGAGCGCGACGGCCTCCGCCCCGCGCCGTGACCGGACGAACGCGATCGTCCGCGCCCCCTCGGCCACGCAGTCGGCCAGCAGGTCACCGGCCTCGGCGTTCGCCGAGCGCCGCACGGGGGCGCCGTTCTCGCCGGCTCCTCCGACCGGCCCGAACTCCTGCAGCGGCGGCTCCCACAGCGCGAACTCGGTCGCGCCGTGCGGCGAGGCGTCGTCGGTGACCGGCACGACGGGCAGCCCGGTCAGCCGCGTCGCCGACACCGCCGGCTCGCTCACCGTGGCCGAGGCCAGCACGAACACCGGGTCCGCGCCGTACCTCGCGCAGACCCGCCGCAGCCGCCGCAGCAGCAGGGCGACGTGCGAGCCGAACACGCCGCGGTAGGTGTGGCACTCGTCGACGACGACGTACCGCAGTCCGCGCAGGAACGACGCCCAGTCGGCGTGCCGGCGCAGCACGCCGACGTGCAGCATGTCGGGGTTGGTGAGCACCAGCCGGCCGTACCGACGCACCCAGTCGCGCTCCTCGCGGGGCGTGTCGCCGTCGTAGGTGGCGGCGCGGACGGCGGTCAGGTTGAGCGCGCGGACGGCGCGGAGCTGGTCGGTGGCCAGCGCCTTGGTGGGGGACAGGTACAGCGCGCCGGCCCGCTCGTCGTCGAGCAGCGCAGTGAGCACCGGCAGCAGGTAGGCCAGCGACTTGCCGCTCGCGGTGCCGGTGGCGACGACGACCGACGACCCGCCGTGGGCCAGCTCGGCGGCCTCGACCTGGTGCTGCCACGGGCGCTCGACACCGGCGAGGCCGAGCCGGTCGACCAGCAGCGGGGCGGTCCACGCCGGCCAGTCGGCCGGGCGGCCGGGCCGCGCCGGCACGTGCTCCACGTGGGTGACCCGGTCGGCGCGCGCCGCGCCGTCACCGCCGGTGCCGCGGGCGAGCCGCTGCAGCAGCGTCGCGGCGGCCGTGCCGGTACCGGTCGGCACGCCGGCGGGTGCGGCGGACGGGAGCGCTGACATGGGTGCTCCAGTGTGCCTGCCGGTTCCGACGGCCGGCGCCGGTCGAGGGTCGTCGAACGGTGCCCGGGCGACGGCGCCACCCGGTGGCGCGGTCGCCCGCTCGGGTGACGGCCGGGGGGTGGATGGTTGTATGCGCACGACCGGGGGTAGGGCGCCGCAGGTCCCTCGCACGGGGACGGCGCCGCCTTGCCCGCACCCCGCCCGTGGCCCGGACGAGGCGGCCCAGCCGCACATCAGGAGGAGAACGCCGTGGACCTGTCCCTGTCGACCCGCACTGAGTCCGGTCCCGGGGGTGACCGCACCGTCGTCGTCGTCGGCGGCGAGATCGACGTCTACACGGCGCCGAAGCTGCGCGAGCAGCTCATCGACCTCGTCAGCAGCGGCCAGTACCACCTCGTCGTCGACATGGAGGGCGTGGAGTTCCTCGACTCGACCGGCCTCGGCGTGCTCGTCGGCGGCCTCAAGCGGGTCCGCGCGCACGAGGGGTCGCTGCGCCTGGTGTGCACGCAGGAGCGCATCCTCAAGATCTTCCGCATCACCGGCCTGACCAAGGTGTTCCCGATCCACTCCTCGGTCGAGGAGGCCGTGGCGGCGACGGACTGACGTCCGGCTCCGCTCGCTGACGTCTCGCTGACATGGCTGTCGTCGAGCTCCTCCTCTCCCCGCTGCCGTCGCACGTGCGCACGGCGCGGCTCGTCGTCGTCGCCGCCGCCCGCCGCGCGGGCCTCGACGACGAGCTCGTCGACGAGCTGCGGCTGGCGCTCGGCGAGGCGTGCGCCCGCGCGGTCGGGCTGCACGCCCGGCACGTGCCGGACCAGCCCGTCCAGGTGACGATCAGCGACACCGCCGGCGGCTTGTCGGTGCAGGTCACCGACCAGGGCCCGGCCGCCGGGCCCGCCGTCGACGACGTGTCCGCCGGGCTGCTCGAGAGCGACGGGGACGGCTCCCGCAGCGACTTCACCGGCGTCGACCGCATGCTCGACGCGCTCGTCGACCCCGACGTGGCGCTGGCCGTGGTCACCGGTCTGGTCGACGACGTCGACGTCGAGCACGGCCCGGGCGGCACCGTCGTGACGATGCGCTGGCCGCTGCCGACCGCCGCGCAGCGTCCGGGCGGCACCGCCGTCGCCACCTCCTAGCGACGCACTGGCGACGCGCCGGCGGCCTGTCCCGGTTCGTCCGCCGACGTCCCCGGACGGGACCTCCGCCGACTGCCGCCGGCGCGGTCGTTAGACTGCCCGCGCCCGGGCCCAGGAGCCGGGCCCGCCCGCCTGCCCGTGTGCAGGGGCGGTGCGCTCGGCGCCCCGTCAGGGCCGCCCCCCGGACCAGGAGGACCATGTCCGCGCTGCACCTCGCCGTCTCCGGTGAGGACCTCGCCTCTGTCGCCGACGGCGACAACGGCCTCGTCTACCTCATCCTGCTCGTCTCCCTCGTGGCCCTCGGCTTCGCGGCGCTGTTCGCGAAGGAGGTGCTCGCCGCCGGGCAGGGCACGCCGAAGATGATCGAGATCGCGAAGGCGGTTCAGGAGGGCGCAGCGGCCTACCTCAACCGGCAGTTCCGCACCCTCGCGGTCTTCGCCGTCCTGGTCTTCTTCCTGCTGTTCCTGCTGCCCGCCGACGACACCGGCGTCCGCGTCGGGCGCTCGATCTTCTTCCTCGTCGGCGCTACCTTCTCGGCGCTGGTCGGCTTCATCGGCATGACGCTGGCGACCCGCACCAACCTGCGGGTCGCCGCCGCGGCTCAGGAGTCCGGGACCAAGCGCGCGCTGCGCGTGGCCTTTCGCGCCGGCGGCGTCGTCGGCATGTTCACCGTCGGCCTGGGGCTGCTCGGCGCCTCCCTGGTGCTCATCCTGTTCGACAACGACGCGCCGCGCGTGCTCGAGGGCTTCGCCTTCGGCGGGGCGCTGCTGGCGATGTTCATGCGTGTCGGCGGCGGCATCTTCACCAAGGCCGCCGACGTCGGCGCCGACCTCGTCGGCAAGGTCGAGCAGGGCATCCCGGAGGACGACGCCCGCAACCCCGCGACCATCGCCGACAACGTGGGCGACAACGTCGGCGACTGCGCCGGCATGGCGGCCGACCTGTTCGAGTCCTACGCCGTCACGCTCGTCGCCGCGCTGATCCTCGGCCAGGTGGCCTTCGGCTCCCAGGGCCTGGTCTTCCCGCTCATCGTCCCGGCGATCGGCGTCATCACCGCGCTCGTCGGCATCTACGCCACCGCGCCGCGCGACGGCGACCGCACCGGCATGAGCGCCATCAACCGCGGCTTCTTCATCTCCGCGGCGGTGTCGGCCGTGCTGGTCGCCATCGCGGCGTTCGCCTACCTGCCGGCCACCTTCGGCGAGCTCGACGGCGGCACCGAGTCCGACACCAACCCGCGCTGGATCGCCATCGGCGCCGTGCTCATCGGCATCGTGCTGGCCGCGCTCATCCAGGTGCTCACCGGCTACTTCACCGAGACCAACCGCAAGCCCGTGCGCGAGATCGGCAAGAGCTCGCTCACCGGTCCGGCCACCGTCGTGCTGGCCGGCATCTCGGTCGGCCTCGAGAGCGCGGTGTACTCCGCGCTGCTCATCGGCGGCGCCGTCTACGCGGCGTTCCTGCTGGGCGGCGGGTCGACCATCGTCGCGCTGTTCGCGGTCGCCCTCGCCGGCACCGGCCTGCTCACCACCGTCGGCGTCATCGTCGCGATGGACACCTTCGGGCCGATCTCCGACAACGCGCAGGGCATCGCCGAGATGTCCGGCGAGGTGGACGCCGCCGGCGCCGAGGTGCTCACCAGTCTCGACGCCGTCGGCAACACCACCAAGGCCATCACCAAGGGCATCGCGATCGCGACGGCGGTGCTCGCCGCGACCGCGCTGTTCGGCTCGTTCCGCGCCGAGGTCGGCCGGGCGCTCGAGGTGGCCGGTCGCAGCGCCGACGACTTCACGCTCTCGATCGAGAAGCCGAACCTGCTGTTCGGCCTCATCATCGGCGCGGCCGTGGTGTTCCTGTTCTCCGGCCTGGCCATCAACGCGGTCGCCCGCGCCGCCGGCCGGGTGGTGTTCGAGGTGCGCGAGCAGTTCCACACCAAGCCGGGCATCATGGACTACACCGAGAAGCCGGACTACGGCCGGGTCGTCGACATCTGCACCAAGGACTCGCTGCGCGAGCTGGCCACCCCCGGCCTGCTGGCGGTCCTGGCGCCGGTCGCCGTCGGCTTCGGCCTGGGCTACCAGCCGCTCGGTGCATTCCTCGCCGGCTGCATCGCGGCGGGTGTGCTCATGGCGATCTTCCTGGCCAACTCGGGCGGTGCCTGGGACAACGCCAAGAAGCTCGTCGAGGACGGGTACCACGGCGGCAAGGGCTCAGAGGCCCACGCCGCGACGGTCATCGGCGACACGGTCGGCGACCCGTTCAAGGACACCGCCGGCCCGGCCATCAACCCGCTCATCAAGGTGATGAACCTGGTGGCGCTGCTCATCGCGCCGACCGTCGTCCAGTACGGCATCGGCGAGGACAAGAGCAACGCCGTGCGCGCGGTCATCACCGTGCTCGCGGTCGCCGGCATCGTCGCCGCGGTGTGGGTCAGC
This sequence comes from Mycobacteriales bacterium, assembly GCA_035554015.1. Taxonomy (GTDB): domain Bacteria; phylum Actinomycetota; class Actinomycetes; order Mycobacteriales; family SCTD01; genus DATLGD01. The sequence goes on along the minus strand of DATMJH010000295.1, from coordinate 2,143 downwards.
AACCGGCGCAGCGTCGCCGGTGCGGTCGACATCGTCGAGGGCGCCACGGAGCCCACCCGCGTCTGACGCTGACCCCGCCCGTCCGACGGCCCGGCCCCTCGCGGGACCGGGCCGTCGCGCGTCCGGGGTCGGGGCGTCCGAGGTGGAGTGGCTGCTGCGGGTGCGGCCCCCCGCGACACCGACGGGAGGGCTCCCGACGGGGATGGGGGCGTCGGGAACCGCTCCAGCGACTCCACCTACCGTCGGCGCCCATGGACCTCCCCGACCCGACCGCCCTGCTGGCCGACGCCGCGCGGGTGCGGGAGGTGCTCGACGACGCCGGGTTCACCGCCGCCGCGCTCGACGAGCGGCTCGGCGTCACCGCGCGCACGCACCTCGACCGCGACGAGCTCGCGCCGCTGCTGCGGCGCACCGCCGGGGGTGATGCGCTGGACGTGCTCGCCCGGCTGCTCGTCGTCGGCGTGGGTGTCGAGCTCGAGGACGCCGAGCGCGTCGGCGTGCCCGAGACCTGGCTCGTGCCCGACGGGTACCTCGTCGCGAGCCCGGTCCGGCTGCAGCCGGTGGTGCACGACGGCGTCGAGGTGCTGTGCGCGCACGACGCCGGCCGGGCCGCCACGGGCGTCGCGCGCGAGCAGGTGCTCGGCGTCGGCGCCGCGAGCCTGACCCTCGCAGCGGCCACGCCGCGCGACGCCGTGCACCGCACCCTCGACCTGGGAGCGGGCTGCGGCGTGCAGGCACTGCTGGCCGAGGACCACAGCACCGAGGTCGTCGCGACCGACCGCAACCCGCGGGCGACGGCGTACACCGCGCTGTCGGCCGCGCTGAGCGGCGTCGAGGTGGCGACCCGCACGGGCGACCTGCTCGAGCCCGTCGCCGGGGACCGGTTCCACCTCGTCGTGAGCAACCCTCCGTTCGTCGTCGGCCCCGCCTCCCGCTACACCTACCGCGACGCCGGTCTGGACGGCGACGACGTCAGCCGCCGGCTGGTGCAGGACCTGCCGGCGGTGCTCGCCGACGGCGGCACGGCGGTGCTGCTCGCCAACTGGCTGCACGTCGACGGGGAGGACGGCGACGAGCGGGTCCGGTCGTGGTTCGCCGGCACCGGGTGCGACGGATGGGTCGTGCAGCGCGAGCTCGCCGCGCCGGAGGACTACGTGACGGCGTGGCTGCGCGACACCGACGAGGGGCCGCGGTTCGACGAGCTGTACGAGCCATGGGTCGACTGGTTCGCCGACAACCGCGTGGAGGCAGTCGCTTTCGGTGTCGTCGCGATGCGCGCCGGCGGCCGCGAGCGGGTCGCGCTGGACGTCGTCGACCAGCCCGTGGCGCCGTCCTGGGGTGAGCAGGTGGCCCTGCGCTTCGCCGCGCTCGACCTGCTCGAGCGCGACCTGCTCGGCGAGCGGCTGCGGCTGCGCGACGACGTCCGGCTGGCCGAGAGCTCGCGCGCCGCCGAGGGCGAGTGGCTGCCCGTGGCGCAGCGCCTCGTGCAGGAGTCGGGGCTGCGCTGGTCCGGCGGCGTCGACCTCTACGGCGCCGCGCTGCTGGCCGACTGCGACGGCAGCCGTCCGCTCGGCGACCTGGTCGGCGTGCTCGCCGCCGCCACCGGCCTCGGTCCGGGCGAGGCCGCCGAGCAGGTGCTGCCGGTGGTCCGGCGACTGGTCGAACGCGGCTTCCTCGTCTGACGACGCGCCCAACGCCGTCGACCCGCAGCGCGAGCCGCCCGGATCGGGTTGCATGTGGGCCGGTCAGGACGGACAGGCGGCTGCGCGGGAGAAGCGGCATGGCGGGAGCCCGCTCGCCCTACGCGGTGAGCCAGTACGCGCTGGTCGCCGCGGTGCTCGCCACCGGCGTCGTCGTGCTGGTGCCCGCCGTGCACTTCGCCTACCGGGCTCGATCGCTGCACGTCGCGCTGGAGACGGCCAACGCCGTCATCGCCCTGCTGGTGGCCTACCTGCTGTACGGCCGGTTCCGCGCGAGTGCGCGGCTGCAGGAGCTGCTGCTCGTGCTCGCTCTCGCCACCGTCGCGGTCGCGAACCTCGTGCTCACTGCGCTGCCCGCCGCTCTTCCCGGCACCGAGGACCTCGGCGGCTGGGCGCCGTTGGCGGTCCGGCTCGTCGGCACGCTGCTGCTGACCGCCGCGGCG
>DATMJH010000294.1:0-3447 GCA_035554015.1 Mycobacteriales bacterium | reverse complement strand
ACCGCGGCCCGCAGGTCGTGGGGCCGGGGTCGCCACGCGTCGTCGGGCAGGGCGTCGACGACCCACCAGGCACCCTCGGCGACCTCGCCCTCGAGCTGGCCCTCGGACCAGCCGGCGTAGCCCGCGAACACCCGCAGCCGGGCGATGGCGGGCAGGAGGTCCTCCGGCGCGGCGTCGAGGTCCACCGTCGCCCGCCGCGGCCCCGGCCGGCTCGGGGGCAGCAGCGCGAGCCCCTCCTGCGGTCCGGCGGCCGGCCGCAGCTCGGCGAGGCAGATCGCGGCCTGCGGCTGCACCGGCCCGCCCTCGAAGACGACCGCCGGCGCCGGCGCGGCGACGCCCCAGCCCGGCAGGACGCGCTCGACCTCGGTCCCGGTCGGCCGGTTGAGCACCACTCCCAGCGCGCCGTCGTCGCCACCGGCCTGCAGGAGCAGGACGACCGCGCGGGCGAACGTCGGCTCGGTCAGCAGCGGCGTCGCGACCAGGAGCCGGCCGCCGGCGACCTCGTGGGGATCGGCGGCCGGGTCCGGCACCGGGTCGACGTCCACGGGCGCCCTACGCGCCGGCCTTGGCCTTGCGGTTGCTCTTGGCCCGGCCGGTCTGGTCGAGGATGACCTTGCGGATGCGCACCGTCGCCGGCGTCACCTCGACGCACTCGTCCTCGCGGCACCACTCGAGCGCCTGCTCCAGGGACAGGGCCCGGTGCGGGATGAGCGGGACGAGGACGTCGCCCGAGCTCTGCCGCATGTTGGTGAGCTTCTTCTCCTTGGTCGGGTTGACGTCCATGTCGTCCGACCGGGAGTTCTCGCCGACGATCATGCCCTCGTAGACCTCGGTGCCAGGGCCGACGAACATCGTGCCGCGGTCCTGCAGGTTGGCCAGCGCGAACCCGGTGGTCGGGCCGCTCCGGTCGGCGACCAGGGACCCGGTGGGCCGGGTGCGGATGTCGCCGAACCACGGCTCGTAGCGCTCGTGCACGTGGTGCAGGAGGCCGGTGCCGCGCGTCTCGGTGAGGAACTCCGTGCGGAAGCCGATGAGCCCGCGGGCCGGCACGACGTACTCCATGCGGATCCAGCCGGTGCCGTGGTCGACCATCTGCTCCAGGCGCCCCTTGCGCAGCGCCATGAGCTGCATGATCACGCCCTGGTACTCCGACGGCGCGTCGATGGTGAGGCGCTCGACCGGCTCGTGCAGCGTGCCGTCGATGGTGCGCGTGACGACCTGCGGCTTGCCGACCGTGAGCTCGAAGCCCTCGCGCCGCATCTGCTCGACCAGGATGGCCAGCTGCAGCTCGCCGCGGCCCTGCACCTCCCAGGTGTCGGGGCGCTCGGTCTGGTTGACGCGGATGGAGACGTTGCCGACCAGCTCCTTCTCGAGCCGGTCCTTGACCATGCGCGCGGTGAGCTTCTTGCCGCTCTTGCCGGCCAGCGGGCTCGTGTTGATGCCGATCGTCATCGAGATGTTCGGCTCGTCGATGGTGATGAGCGGCAGCGGCTTCGGGTCGTCGGGATCGGCCAGCGTCTCGCCGATGGTGATGTCGGGGATGCCGGCGATGGCGACGATGTCGCCGGGGCCGGCCTGCTCGATCGAGACGCGCTCGAGCGCCTCCGTGCCGAGCAGCTCGGTGAGCCTCACCCGCTCCACCGTGCCGTCCTGCTTGCACCAGGCCACCTGCTGGCCCTTCTTCAGCCAGCCGTTGTGGATGCGGCACAGCGCGAGGCGGCCGAGGTAGGGCGAGGCGTCGAGGTTGGTGACGTGCGCCTGCAGGGTCGCGTTCTCGTCGTAGGTGGGCGCCGGGATGGTGCTCTTGATGACGTCGAACAGCGGCTCGAGGTCCGGGCTGTCCGGGCTGGTGCCGTCGTCGGGCCGGTTCAGCGAGGCCTTGCCGCTCTTGGCCTCGCAGTAGACGATCGGGAAGTCGATCTGGTCCTCGGTGGCGTCCAGGTCGAGGAACAGCTCGTAGCACTCGTCGACGACCTCGGCGATGCGCGCGTCCGGCCGGTCGACCTTGTTGATGATGAGGATGACCGGCATGTTCTGCGCCAGCGCCTTGCGCAGCACGAAGCGGGTCTGCGGCAGCGGCCCCTCGGAGGCGTCGACGAGCAGCGCCACACCGTCGACCATCGACAGCCCGCGCTCGACCTCACCGCCGAAGTCGGCGTGGCCCGGGGTGTCGATGATGTTGATGAGCAGGTCCTTGCGACGCACCGCGGTGTTCTTCGCGAGGATGGTGATGCCCTTCTCGCGCTCGAGGTCCATCGAGTCCATCACGCGGTCCTGGACGTCGCCCTCGTCCTGCTGGTGCTGGGTGTAGGCACCGGACTGCAGGAGCATGCCGTCGACCAGTGTGGTCTTGCCGTGGTCGACGTGGGCAATGATGGCCACGTTGCGGATGTCGTCTCGTGTAGGCACCTGCCGAGGCTACCGGCGCGGGGGCTCGCCCGGCGCTGCCCGAGATCGCGCTCAGGCGAGCAGGCGCCGCAGGTCGTCGACGAGCGGACGGTCCACCGGGATCCACGGCACCTGGTCGAGCTCGCCCGCCGCCAGCCAGCGGTGGGCGTCGTGGTCGACCAGCGCCGGCTCGCCGGACATCAGCCGGGCCAGGTAGACCCGCAGGACGGCGGTGTCCCCGATCGGCAGGTCGGCACCGAGCCGGTCCTCGACGGCGGCCTCGACCTCCAGCTCCTCGCGCAGCTCGCGCACCAGCGCCTCGGCGTCGGTCTCGCCCGGGTCCACCTTGCCGCCCGGGAACTCCCAGAACCCGGCCAGGTGCGGCGGCTCGGTGCGCCGGCTGGCCAGCACCCGCCGGACGCCGTCGACGCCGGTGCGCACGAGCGCGGCTCCCACGACGGCGACCCGGTCCACCGACAGAACCTAGCCCGCCTGCCGAAGATCACGATTCGGCCACGTCCTGCCGCCGCCGGACGAACAGGACGTACCGTGCTGCCGCCGCGTGCGGGACGCACGCGGACCCGTCTCGCCCGTCCTGGAGATCGCCATGCGCCGGTGGCTGCCTGCTGCCCTGCTCGTCCTGTCCCTCGGTCTCGCCGCCTGCGCGAACGACGACGCCACCCGCGACGACACCGGCGCGGTCGCGACGGAGGGATCGGTGGACGCCTTCGCCATCGAGCTGGGCGACTGCGTCGCCGACCCGACCGCGGGCACGGACCCGAACGAGGTCGCCGAGGTCGAGGAGATCCGGGCGATCCCCTGCGACCAGCCGCACGACGGCGAGGTGTACCACGTGTTCGACATGCCGGACGGCGAGTACCCGGGCGAGGACGGCGTCGCCGCCGCCGTGGCCGAGGGCTGCGAGGGGGCCTTCGCCGACTTCGTCGGCCTCCCCTACGAGGAGTCCTCGCTGGACTACATCTCGCTGCAGCCGACCCAGGAGACCTGGGAGCAGCTCGAGGACCGCGAGGTGGTCTGCATCGTCGCCGACCCCAGCGG
>DATMJH010000293.1:0-4617 GCA_035554015.1 Mycobacteriales bacterium | reverse complement strand
CACGTCGTCGAGCACGCGCTCATCGTGCTCATCGTCGTGCTCGCCGGGGCACTGGCGCTGCCCTCGCGCAGCGCGGTGACGAGCGACGGCAGCGCCAGTGCCCCGGCGAGCACGACGATGAGCACGATGAGCGCGTGCTCGACGACGTGCTCGCGCCGCGTACCGGTCTCGGGCTCCTCCGGCGTCAGGTCGGGCACGGTCATCACAGCACCCCCTTCGTGCTGGGGATGCCGGCGACCCGCGGGTCGACGGCGACGGCGTCGCGCAGTGCCCGCGCGACGGCCTTGAACTGCGCCTCGACGACGTGGTGGGCGTTGCGTCCGGAGATCACCCGAACGTGCAGCGCGATGCCCGCAGCGGCCACGAACGACTCCCAGACGTGCCGTGTCAGCGTGGTGTCGTAGCTGCCGATCAGCTCGACCAGGTCGGGCTCCTCGTGCACCAGGTAGGGCCTGCCTGACAAGTCGACGGCGGCTTGCACGAGGCATTCGTCGAGCGGCACCAGCGCGTCGCCGAAGCGGCGCAGGCCGGCCTTGTCGCCGAGCGCCTCCTTCAGCGCGGCGCCCAGCGCGATGGAGGTGTCCTCGACGGTGTGGTGCGCGTCGACCTCGAGGTCGCCCTTGGTGCGCACGGACAGGTCGAAGCCGGCATGCTTGCCGAGCTGGGCGACCATGTGGTCGAAGAAGGGCACGCCGGTGTCCGACTCGGCCCGGCCGGTGCCGTCCAGGGCGAGCTCGATGCGGACGTCGCTCTCCTTCGTCGTCCGCTCCACCAGCGCCGTGCGGGTCACTGCTGCACTTCCTTCGTCCGAGGCTCCGCCTGTGCAACGACGTCGAGCGCGTCGAGGAACGCCGTCGTCTCGGCCTCGGTGCCCGCGTTCACCCGCAGCCAGCCGGCCAGATCGGGTGACGTGCTGACGTCGCGGACGAGCACGCCGGCGTCGAGCAGCCGTCGCCAGACGGCCGTCGGCTCGCCGAACGGCCCGAACAGCAGGAAGTTCGACTCCGTCGGGACGACGTCGAGCCCCAGCTGCGTGATACCGCGCACCATCCGGTCGCGCTGGCGCTTGACCTCCTCGACGGTGCCGAGCAGCTCCTCGGTGAAAGCGAGCGCCGTCCTGGCGGCGGCCTGGGTGAGGGCCGACAGGTGGTAGGGCAGCCGCACGAGCCGCAGGGCATCGACGACGTCAGGCGACGCGGCCAGGTACCCGAGCCGGGCGCCGGCCAGCGCGAACGCCTTGCTCATGGTGCGGCTGACCAGCAGCCGCGGGTGCCGCTCGAGCAGCGTGACCGCGGAGGGCAGCTCGCTGAACTCCGCGTACGCCTCGTCGACGACCACGACACCCTGGCAGGCGGCGCAGACGGCGTCGACCACGTCGAGCGAGGTGGGCGTGCCCGTCGGGTTGTTCGGCGTCGTGACGAAGACGACCGCCGGCCGGTGCCGCTCGACCGCCGCCACGGCCGCGTCGGCCGAGAGCGTGAAGTCGGGTGCGCGGCGCTCGGCCACCCAGCGGGTGCTCGTGCCGCTCGCCAGCAGCGGGTGCATCGAGTACGACGGCTCGAAGCCGAGCGCCACCCGACCTGGCCCGCCGAAGGCCTGCAGCACCTGCTGCAGCACCTCGTTCGAGCCGTTGGCCGCCCACACCTGCTCGACCCCCAGCGGCACACCGGTGCGTGCCGACAGGTAGCCGGCGAGATCGGCGCGCAGGGCGACCGCCTCGCGGTCCGGGTAGCGGTTGAGCGTCCCGGCGACCTCGCCGACCGCGCGCTGCAGCGCCTCGACCAGTGCCGGCGACGGGCCGTACGGGTTCTCGTTGACGTTGAGCTGCAGCGCCTGCGGCAGCTGCGGCGCGCCGTACGGCGTGCGCCCCCGCAGGTCGTCGCGGACAGGCAGCTCCTCCACACCCATCACGACGACCCCGCGCGCGACCGGACGGCGACCGCCTCGACGTGCGCCGCGAGGTCCTCGGCGGCGCCGAGCGCGGCGACCCGCGGCGTCACCTCGGCCAGTGCCTGCGGCGTGTACTCGACGACCGACACGCGCTTGAGGAAAGACTGCGCGGACAGCCCCGCGGCGAACCGCGCGGTGCCGCCGGTGGGCAGCACGTGGTTCGAGCCGGCGAGGTAGTCGCCGAGGCTGACCGGCGTGTGGCTGCCGACGAACACCGCCCCGGCGTTGCGGACCCGCAGCGCGCGCTCACGGGCGTCGGCCGTCTGCACCTCCAGGTGCTCGGCGGCCCAGGCGTCGACCACCTCGAGGCCGTGGTCGAGATCGTCGACCAGCACGTGCGCGGACTGGCCGGCCAGCGCCGCCTCCACCCGCTCGCGGTGCCGGGCGGCGGGCACCTGCTTGCCGAGCTCGACGTCGACGGCGTCGAGCAGCTCGGCGCTGGGCGTGACCAGCAGGCAGGCGGCCAGCGGGTCGTGCTCGGCCTGCGCCACCAGGTCGGCGGCGACGAAGGCGGGAACCGCGGTGTCGTCGGCGAGGACCGCGACCTCCGTCGGACCGGCCTCGGAGTCGGTGCCGACCCGTCCCTGCACGAGCCGCTTGGCGGCGGTCACGTAGACGTTGCCGGGACCGGTGATGACATCGACGGCGGGAACGCCCTCGACGCCGAACGCGAACATCGCCACGGCCTGCGCCCCGCCGACGGCGTACACCTCGTCGACGCCGAGCAGGGCGCACGCCGCGAGCACCACCGGGTCGGGGAGCCCCCCGAACTCCTGCTTGGGTGGGCTCGCCACGGCCAGGCTCGCGACCCCCGCGACCTGCGCCGGGACGACGTTCATGACCACGCTGCTCGGGTAGGCGACCCGCCCGCCCGGCACGTACAGGCCGACCCGCCCGACCGGCACCCACCGCTCGGTGACGGTCGCGCCCTCGACGACGGGGACGACGACGTCCTCGCGCAGCTGGGCGGTCGCCACGGTGCGAGCCCGGCGGGCGGCCTCCTCGAGCGCGTCGCGGACGGCCGGGTCGAGCGCGTCGAGCGCCGATCGCAGTGCCTGCTGGGGCACGCGCACGTCGTCGAGCCGCACGCCGTCGAACCGCGCGGTGGCGTCGAGCACCGCAGCGAGTCCCCGCTCCCGGACGTCGTCGACGACCGGACGCACCAGGTCCGCGCCGGCGGCGACGTCGAGCTCGGCCCGCGGCAGCACCGCCCGCAGGTCGGCCCCGCGGCGCCCGCGCAGGTCGATGCGGCTCAGCACGGGGAAGGCTCCTCGAAGCAGGGCGGGCAGGACGAACGGGCGACCTCCCAGGCTACCGGTGATCTTCCTCCGGGTCTGCGTGCGCGCCGGGTGACACCGGCCACGCGGTCGGCAGGCGCCGACAGGTGCCGGCGCCTACCCTCGGCCGGTGGCCGACCGGCTCCCGCTGTTCCCCCTCGGGCTGGTGCTCGTGCCCGGGCAGGTGCTGCCGCTGCACGTCTTCGAGCCCCGCTACCGCGTGCTCGTCGAGGACCTGCTGGCCGGGGACGCAGCCCACCGCGAGCTCGGTGTGGTGGCCATCCGGTCGGGGCGCGAGGTCGGCGAGGACGGCGTGCTGGCGCTCCACGAGGTCGGCACGGTGGCTCGGCTGCGGTCGGCCGAGCGGCACACCGACGGCAGGTACGACCTGCTCACCGTCGGCACCGACCGGTTCCGGCTGGTCGGGTTCGAGCACGACAAGCCCTACCTCGTCGGCCGGGTCGAGCGGCTGCCGGACACGCCGGGGGACCACGCCGACGCCGAGCTGCTGGCTCCGGCGACCCGCGCGGCCCTCGCCCAGTACGTGCGCGCACTGGCCGCTGCCGGCAGCGGCCGCGACGCGCTCCCCGAGCTGCCCGCCGACCCGCGATCCCTGGGCTACCTCGTCACCGCAGCCGCCCGGGTCGACCTGGCCGACCGGCAGGCGCTGCTCGAGGCGGACGACGACGCCGCGCGGCTGCGCGCGGCGCTCGACCTGCTCCGGCGCGAGACGCGGCTCATGCACGCTCTCTCGGCGGTGCCGGCGCCCGAACTCGCGCGCACGCCGCTGAGCCCGAACTAGGGCAGCACTAGGGCTCGGTCGTCACCGCTCGTCGGCCGCCGGGAGCCGCCAGCTGGCGACGACCATCACCACCGCGAGGGCCGCCACCGGCCAGCCGGCCAGCACGGGGATCGAGCGCAGCCGGAGCGGCAGCTCGAGCGTGCCCTCGGCGCCCGAGCTGAGGAAGGCCTCGGCCTCCTCCCGGCCGACGAGCATGCCCGTCCGCCGGGCGATCTCGGCGGCGAGCAGGCCGCCGAGCGCGACCCCGACGACGCACCCCGGCCCGTGCCGACGGCCGGCGGTGACCAGGGCCAGCCCGACGAGGAGCCCGGCGAGCACGACCACCACGAGGAAGGTGACGTCCGCGGTGACGAAGTCGCGGGCCGTCGGGTCGGCGACGCGCACCGAGTCGCCCGCGGCGACGATCGAGGCGCGGGGCGCCGTCGCCGCCCACGCGAGGCCGGCCGGCGCCGCCAGCAGGACACACCCGACGACGGTGAGCGCAGCCGCCAGGACCTCGCCGGCGACGCCCCGCGGCAGCAGGCCCGGCCGGCCTCGCGTGGGCGGCGACGGCGCCCCGCGCCTCGATCGTCGCCGCGGGCGACTCGG
>DATMJH010000292.1:0-3007 GCA_035554015.1 Mycobacteriales bacterium | reverse complement strand
CGTCGGGGTACGGGTCGGGGGGCCGCGTCCACAGATCGGACGGCGGGGCGGTCGCTCTCGGCGGTGGTGGTGGCGGGTCGGGCTCGAGCCAGCCGAACTCGTTCAACCGCCTGCCGTCCCGCAGCACGATGACCTGGTGACCGTCGTGCAGGGCGTGGTGGGTGGCCTTGCAGAACGGGACGAGGTCCTCGACCCTCGTCTGCGCGCTGCGCCACCACGGGTCGACGTGGTGGGGCACGCAGTCGGTGCGGGCGCAGCCGGCCTCGGCGCAGTAGTCGCCCCAGATCGCGCGCAGGATGCGGCGTTCACGCGCGGTGGCGTGCCGGTGGCTGCCCGAGCCCCCGACCGGCTGGCGCAGGGCGTCGAGCAGGACCACCGACAGGAAGCCGTCGCACCCGTGCCGCCGCACCGCTTCGGGGCTGATCGGAGCCGGCTTGCCGGCCAGGAGCAGCGACCCGGGCAGGGCGCCGAGCCGGCCCTCGACGGCGTCCAGGCCGGCGGTGATGCTCAACGCGGCGGGGCGAGGCGCGCCGGGTTCGCGGACGGACGCGAGGTCGTCGAGCATCTCGTCGATCAGGTCGTGCGCGAGCTGCTCGTCGGTCAGCCCCGCGCTGCGAGCGGACCCTGCGGCGAACGTGTCGGGACAGCCCGGCCCGACGCTGCCGTGCTCGGGACCGCTCGTGCCGGATTCCGCAGCGCGACGCAGCGCCTCGTCCTGCTCCCGCCGGCGCTTCGCGCGGGCCGCCAGCTCGGCCTGCAGCTTGTGGCCGACCTCATCGGTGTAGTCGGCGATGCTGCGGAAGCCGCCGCCGCGCTTGCGCCAGAGCCGGAAGCTGCGCTCGTCGTAGATCTCCTGCTCGGCGTCGACCAGCCGCTGCGGCTCGAGCGCGTCGACCAGCGTCTCGAGCTCGGCCGCGAGCACCGTCGGCGACAGCGCCTGGGCGAGCAGGGCGAACGACGGCTCGAGTCGCTCGGCCGGCGTCGCCAGCGGAGCCTCGAGCCCGGCGGTGATGGCCTCCTGCACCACCGCGGCTCGCACCTTGGCGAGCTCGTCGCCGTCCTGGCCGTCGGTCGCGCTGCCGGCGACCCACTTCGACAGCAGCTCCCAGACGGCGCCGACCAGCACGCCCTCGACCTGTCCGTCGTCGGTCGAGGTCGGCAGCCGGTCCAGCGCCCGGCAGGCGGTGTCGGCCGAGGCCAGACCGACGGCGCCGGTCGCCGCGGCCCGCTCGAGGATCGGGTGGTCGGCCAGGCGCCTGGCCCGCGACAGCCGACCGCCGTCGCCGCCGGCCTGCCGCTGCAGCCAGGTGCTGACGGCCCGGGCGCCCTCGCGCTCGTGCAGCGCCCGGCTCTCGACGTCGAGCAGCGCCGTGCCGACCGCCACCCCGAGCCGCTCGCACTGCGCCAGCAAGGTGCGCGCGCGGTCCAGCGCCACCTGCTCGGGCAGCACGGACGGGTCCTGCTCGACCAGCTTGTCCACCGCCGCGACCAGCGCCTGCGCCGCTGCGTCCGGCTCGGCGGCCTGCGGCGTGGCCGGACGGCCGGGCCAGGCGTAGTCCTCGACCGGGACCTGCCGCGGCGGCGAGCCGAAGCCCGGCCAGCCGCCGTCGCCGGCAGGCGGTGCCTGCTCCCCGGCGGCGTCCCACTCGAACATGTGTGGTCTGTCGCCTAGCGTGGACATTGCTCTGTCAGACGTTGGCGGCACGATGACGCGTGATGGCGAAGACTCACGCGGGGCTGCGGGTGCGCCTGGACGTCAACAACGTCCAGGCGGGCTTCCTCGCGGGCTGCTCCGGCGCAGCCCGGGTCGCGTACAACTTCGCCGTCGAGCAGCTGCGCGCGCATCAGCAGGAGTGGGCAGCGCAGCGTGACGCAGGCGTACCGAAGGCGCAGCTGCCGAAGCGGCCGTCCGCGATCGACATCCAGTGCCGTTGGCACGCGGTCAAGGCTGAGCGCTACCCGTGGCACGCGCAGTATCCGAGCAAGCTGTACCTGTTCGCTTTCCGCGCTGCCGCCCGCGCGCACGCCGACTGGATGAGCAGCAAGAGCGGCTTCCCGAAGTTCAAGTCCCGACGCGATGAGTGGTCGTTCCGGGTCTGCGAGACCCTCGGGCTTCGACCCGGCCGGCTGCTGCTGCCCAAGCTCGGTGAGGTCCGGATCGCCGCGCCCGACGGCGCGCAGGCCAAGGTCCGGCGGCTCGTGCGGCGCGGCCGCGCGCGGATCACCAGCGCGAAGGTCTACCGGGACTCGTGCGGCACCTGGTGGGCATCGCTGACCATCGAGCGCATGACGACCCATCAGCCCGACCCGGCCGACACCGCTGGCCTGGCATCGGAGCCTGCGGTCCAGCCGTTGGTGCTCGGTGTCGACGTCGGCATCAAGACCCTCGCCGTCGTCGCGACCGCCGACGGCACCATCACCCACACCCAGCCGTCGCTGGCTGACGCGGCCCGTGGGGTGCGGGATGCGCAGCGCGCCGTCTCCCGCGCCGACCGGGTGCACGCGAAGGCGACCGGCGCGACGAAGATCCGCCGCTCACCGAGCAAGCGCCGCGCCAAAGCGCAGCGACGGCTGGCCCGTCGGCACCGCCGGCTGGCTGCCGCCCGCCGCGAGTTGCTGCATGCGCTGACCGCTCAGCTGGCGGGCACCGGCGCGGTGCTCGCGGTCGAGACCCTGCGGCCGAAGAACATGATGGCCACCGGCGGCGCCCGCAAGGCCGGGTTGAACCGGCGGCTGGCGCATGCCGCGCTCGGCGAGTTGCGCCGCCAGCTCGAGTACAAGCTCGGACCGGAGCGGCTGCTGTCCGCGCCGTGGCACTACCCGTCGTCCAAGCGGTGCAGCGCCTGTGGGGTCGAGAACCAAGACCTCACTCTCGCTGTACGCGCGTGGACGTGTACCACCTGCGCGACGTCGCACGACCGGGACGTCAACGCCGCAGCCAACCTCGCCGCCTGGGGCGAGGCCCAGCTCGCTGGGACGCCCCTGGTGTGGGGCACCCGGGCCGGGG
>DATMJH010000291.1:0-2535 GCA_035554015.1 Mycobacteriales bacterium | reverse complement strand
ACCGCTTCCTGCTCAAGCTGGTGGTCAGCCTGCCCTCCCGCGAGGACGAGGTGAAGGTGCTCGAGGCGCACTCGGCCGGCTTCGACCCGCGCGACCTGTCGGCCCTGCGCCCGGTCGCCGGGCCGGCGCACCTGGCCGCTGCCCGCGAGGCGGCGCGCGGCGTGCACGTGAAGCCGGAGGTGCTCGGCTACGTCGTCGACCTGTGCCGCGCGACGCGGTCGTCACCGTCGCTGTCGCTCGGCGTCTCGCCCCGCGGCGCGACCGCGCTGCTCGCCACCGCCAAGTCCTGGGCGTGGCTGTCCGGCCGCGACTACCTGACCCCCGACGACGTCAAGGCGCTGGCCCGCCCGACCCTTCGGCACCGGGTCGCCGTGCGGCCCGAGGCCGAGCTCGAGGGCGTCACGAGCGACGGCGTGCTCGACGGCGTGCTCGCGACCGTCCCGGTGCCGCGCTGACCTTCGGGAGGACGCCGTCGCGCTGACCGGACGCGCCGCGCTGCTCGCCCTGCTGGGCGTGCTGCCGGTGGTCGCCGTGCCGTCCGCCTGGACGGTGCTCGCCGTCGCCGCGCTGCTGCTCGTCGCTGTGGTCGTCGACGTCGCGCTCGCGGCGCCGGTGTCGGCGCTGCGGCTGACCCGCTCGGGCGACACCGCCTGCCGTCTCGGGACGACGGCGCAGGTGCGGCTCGCCGTCGTCAACGGCAGCCGCCGGCACGCCCGTGGCGTGCTGCGCGACGCCTGGGTGCCGTCGGCGGGCGCGAGCCCGCGCACGCACGTGCTGGACGTCCCGCCGGGTGAGCGGCGGGTGCTGACGACGGTGCTGCGCCCGACCCGCCGCGGTGACCGCCGCCCCGACCGCACGACGGTGCGGCTGGTCGGTCCGCTCGGTGTCGCGGCGAGGCAGGGCCGCCACGAGGTGCCGTGGCGGGTGCGGGTGCAGCCGCCGTTCACCTCCCGCCGCTTCCTGCCCGAGAAGCTGTCGCGGCTGCGCCAGCTCGACGGCTCGGTCGCGCTGCGGGCACGGGGGCAGGGCACCGAGTTCGACGCGCTGCGCGAGTACGTGCCCGGCGACGACGTCCGCTCCATCGACTGGCGGGCCACCGCCCGCAGCACGTCGGTCGTGGTGCGCACCTGGCGACCCGAGCGCGACCGGTCCGTGCTGCTCGTGCTCGACACCTCGCGCACGTCGGCCGGCCGGGTGGGCGACGTGCCGCGGCTCGACGCCGCTCTCGACGCCGCGCTGCTGCTCACCGCGCTGGCCGGCCGGGCCGGCGACCGCACCGAGCTGCTCGCCTTCGACCGCACGGTGCGCGCGGCCGTCGAGCAGGCCGGGCACGAGGACGTGCTGCCGCGCGTCGTCGATGCCATGGCGCTGCTCGAGCCGGCGCTCGTCGAGGCGGACGGCCGGCGGCTGGTCGGCGAGGTGCTGCGGCGCACCCGGCGTCGGTCGCTGGTCGTGCTGTTCACCTCGCTCGACCCGGCCCCGCTGCAGGAGGGCCTGCTGCCGGTGCTGGCCTCGCTGACCGCTCGGCACGTCGTCGTGCTGGCGTCGGTCTCCGACCCGCGGGTCGAGGAGCTGGCGGCCGGGCGGGGCTCGGTCGAGGCGGTGTACGACGCCGCGGCGGCCGAGCGGGCCCGTGGCGAGCGTGGCCGGATGGCGGCGCTGCTGCGCCGGCGCGGCGTCGAGGTCGTCGAGGCGCCGCCGGAGACCTTCGCCGCCGCCGTCTGCGACGCCTACCTGTCGCTCAAGGCCGCCGGCCGGCTCTAGCGCGCACTACGGTCTCGCGGCATGCCCGAGGTGCTGCCGTCGACTGCCGTCCGCCTGCTGGCCCGGACGGCGAGGGCGCAGCGCGACGGGCGGCTGCCGTCGCTCGTCGCCGGCGTCGTGCGCGACGGCGGCCTGGCCTGGTCGGCCGGTCGCGGCGACGTGGACGAGCCGCACGACGACGTGCAGTACCGGCTGGGCTCCATCACCAAGACCGTGACGGCCGTCGCCGTGATGCGGCTGCGCGAGCAGGGCCGGCTGCGGCTGGACGACCCGCTCGAGCAGCACGTGCCCGGCACGCCGTTCGGGGCGCGCACGGTGGCCCAGCTGCTCGCGCACGTCGGCGGGGTGCGGGCCGAGAGCCCCACCGAGTGGTGGGAGCGCAGCCCGGGCGTCACCTTCGACGAGCTGGCCGCCCGGGCGTCGGGCGACGACGTCGTCGGCGCCGCCGGCCGGCGCTTCCACTACTCCAACCTCGGCTACGGCCTGCTCGGCGAGCTCGTCGCGCGGCTGCGCGGGCGGCCGTGGGGCGACGTCGTGCGTGACGAGGTCCTGCTGCCGCTCGGCATGACCCGCACGACGCCGCGGCCGAGCGGACGGGCGGCGCGAGGCTGGGCCGTCCACCCGTGGGCCGACGTCGTGCTGCCCGAGCCGGAGCACGACGCCGTCGCGATGGCCCCCGCCGGGCAGCTGTGGGCGACCCTCGCCGACCTCGGCCGCTTCGCGGCGTTCCTGCTCGACGGCGCGGACGACGTGCTGCCGGCGTCGGTGCTC
>DATMJH010000290.1:0-3702 GCA_035554015.1 Mycobacteriales bacterium | reverse complement strand
ACGTCGCGCGGGAGCTCGGGTTCGTGCCGGTGCGCCTGCCGGCGGGGCCGGCCCACGCCACGGCCAGGGCGCTGTCGAAGATCCCCTTCCTGCCGACCTTCGCCGAGTGGGTGGAGGCGGCCAGCCACCCGGCCGTCATGGACACCTCGCGGGCCAAGAGCGACCTGCACTGGACGCCCCGCTACACCGGTCTCGAGGCGCTGCGCGACACACTGGGCTCGGCCGCGTAGGCGCCGCCCTGGCGCAGCGCGGGAGGGGAGACATGAGGATCCGCGGAGCGGTGCTCGAGGAGATCGGGCGCGCCCGTCCGTACGCGGGCAGCCGGCCGCTCTCGGTCGAGGAGGTCGAGCTCGACCCGCCCGGCGCGGGGGAGGTGCTGCTCGAGCTCGACGCCGCCGGGCTGTGCCACTCGGACCTGTCGGTCGTCGACGGGAACCGCGTCCGGCCGGTGCCCATGCTGCTGGGCCACGAGGCCGCCGGCACCGTCGCCGAGCTCGGCGCCGGTGTCGTCGACCTGCGGCCCGGCGACCGGGTCGTGGCCACGTTCCTGCCGCGGTGCGGGGAGTGCGAGGGATGCCGCACGCACGGGGTGCGGCCGTGCGTGCCGGGCACCGCCGCGAACACCGCCGGGACGCTGCTCGGTGGCCACCGGCGACTCTCGCGCGACGGCGTCCCGGTGCACCACCACCTCGGCGTCTCGGGCTTCGCCACGCACGCGGTCGTCGACACCCGCTCGCTGGTACGCGTCGACGACGACGTGCCGCCCCCGGTCGCGGCGCTGCTCGGCTGCGCGGTGCTCACCGGCGGCGGCGCCGTGCTCAACGCCCGGCGGCCGCAGCCGGGCTCGACCGTGGCCGTGGTCGGGCTCGGCGGCGTCGGCATGGCCGCGGTGCTGACCGCGCTGGCGCACGACGACGTGCACGTCGTGGCCGTCGATGCCGTGCCCGACAAGCTCGACACCGCACGCGAGCTCGGTGCGCACACCGCGCTCCGGCCGGACGAGGTCGCGGACGCCGGTGTCAGGGCCGGGCTCGTCGTCGAGGCGGCGGGGAACGTGCGCGCGTTCGAGACGGCCGTCGGGCTCACCGAGCCGGGTGGCACCACCGTGACGGTCGGCCTGCCACCGCCCGACGCGCGGGCTTCAGTGGCGCTCACCGCACTGGTCGCCGAGGGACGCACCATCGTCGGCAGCTACCTCGGGTCGGCCGTGCCGGCGCGCGACATCCCCGTGTTCGTCGACCTGTGGCGGGCCGGCCGGCTGCCGGTCGAGCGGCTGGTGACGGCCACGATCTCGCTCGACGACGTCAACGCCGGCATGGACGCGCTCGCGGACGGGCTCGCCGTCCGGCAGGTCATCGACCTCGCGGCGGAGCGGTGAGCGACGAGCCGGACCCGCGCGACCTGCACGCGGGCGACTTCCCGGTGCTGCTCCCGATGACGACGCGGTGGTCGGACAACGACGTGTTCGGCCACCTCAACAACGCGGTGTACTACGAGCTGTTCGACAGCGCGATCAACCGCTGGGTCGGCGAGGTGACCGGGTGCGACCCCGCGGCACTGCCGGCGATGGGCGTCGTGGCCGAGTCGGGCTGCCGCTACCTCGGCGAGGTGCGGTACCCGCAGGACGTGCGGGTCGGGCTGGCGGTCGCACGTCTCGGCACGAGCAGCGTCACGTACCGGCTGGGGCTGTTCGCCGGCGACGACGACGCTCCGGCCGCGGTCGGCCGGTGGGTGCACGTGTACGTCGATCGGCAGATGCGCCGCCCGGTGCCCGTGCCGCCGGAGCTGCGCACGGCGCTCGAGCGCCTGGCCGGCTGACCGCTGTTGCCCGCGTCGCTGGTCAGCCGAGACCGAGACCGGCCTGCACCGCGACGTAGCCGGCGACCAGCAGCAGCAGCACGGCGAACACCCGCGACAGCGCGCCGGCCGGGAGCCGGTCGGCCACCCGCTCACCGGCGAGTGCAGCGACCACCGCGGCTGCCGCGAACGGAGCCACGACCGCCCAGTCCGGTGCCGGCCCGCCCGCCCGGGCGGCGAGGGCGACGGCGGAGTTGGCCGCGATGACGAGCAGCGACGTGCCGACCGCGGCGGTCATCGGCAGCCGCAGGACGAGTACGAGCGCCGGCACGACGACGAAGCCGCCGCCGACCCCGAGGAAGCCGGTGAGCGCGCCGACGAGCAAGCCGACCGGCACGACCCGCCACCACCGGTACCGACCCGGCGACCGCTCCACGGTCGGCGCCGCGCCCCCTCCGCGCAGCAGCATCCCGGTGGCGGCGACGACCATCACCGCGGCGAAGGCGAGCAGGAGCACCCGTTCGTCGACCGCGCGGTTGGCCCAGGAGCCGGCGACCGACGCCGGGATGCCGGCCAGCGCGACGAGCACGCCCGCGCGCCAGCGCAGGTGGCCGTGACGGGCGTGGCCGCCGGCGGCCGCGAGCGCTGTCACCCCCACCACGACGAGGCTTGCCGTCGTCGCCTCCTGCGCGGTGACCCCGAGCAGCAGCACCAGTGCGGGCACCGTGAGGACCGAGCCGCCGCCGCCGAGCGCACCCAGCAGCAGCCCGATGACGGCGCCCAGTGCGACCGCCGTCGCGGTCACTGCGGTCCTCGTCCGCCGGGAAGGCTGTCGGCGGCGAGCACGTTGGCCATGCTATACCCCCTGGGGTAGCCTGCGACGAGGAGACGACATGAGCGAGCACGAGACGCTGCACCGCGACGGACTGACGGTCACGGTGGTGGACACGCCCAGCCTCGGCGACCGCAGCTACGTGGTCGACGACGGGTCGCGCGCCCTGGTCGTCGACCCGCAGCGCGACGTCGACCGGGTGGAGCGGGTGCTGGCCGAGCGAGGCGTCCGGCTCGCCGCCGTCGCCGAGACGCATGCGCACAACGACTACGTCACCGGCGGCCTGGAGCTGGCCCGCACGCACGGCGTGCCGTACCTGGTGCCGTGCGAGGCGGAGGTCGACTACGAGCGCACCGCGGTCTGCGGTGAGGACGTCCGTCAGGTGGGCCGGATGACCGTGCGGGCCATCGACACACCGGGCCACACCCCGCACCATCTCGCGTTCGCCGTCGGTGTGGGCGACCGTCCTGCGGTCGTGTTCACGGGCGGGTCGATGCTGTTCGGCGCGGTCGGCCGCACCGACCTGGTCAGCGCTGACCTCACCGTGGACCTGACGCACCGGCAGTTCCACTCCGTGCGCCGGCTGGTCGACGAGCTGCCGGGCGACGTCGCCGTCCTGCCGACGCACGGCTTCGGCAGCTTCTGCTCCGCGACACCGACGACGGGGACGTCGTCCAGCGTGGACCAGCAGCGCGCCGAGAACCCGGCGCTGACCCAGGACGAGGAGCGCTTCGTGGCCGAGCTGCTGGCCGGCCTGGACGCCTACCCCGCCTACTACGCGCACATGGGCGGCATCAACCTGGCCGGCCCCGAGCCGGTGGACCTGTCACCGGTGGCGGAGGCCGACGCCGACGAGCTGCGCCGCCGCCTCGCCGCCGGCGAGTGGGTGGTGGACCTGCGCGACCGGACGGCGTTCGCCCGAGGCCACGTGCCCGACAGGTCGAAGCTGTAGCTGCCGGGCACGTGGCCTCGGGCGAACGCCGTCCGGTCGCGCAGGTCCACCACCCACTCGCCGGCGGCGAGGCGGCGGCGCAGCTCGTCGGCGTCGGCCTCCGCCACCGGTGACAGGTCCA
>DATMJH010000289.1:0-4627 GCA_035554015.1 Mycobacteriales bacterium | reverse complement strand
CCGTACGAGAAGGCCGCCACCTTGATGACCGGGCTGCCGAGCGTGGCGGCGAACAGCGACGTCAGCGCGCTGACGTTGCCGGTCATCGACTGCACGTTCGCGGTGATCGCGTCCACCCGCGTCAGCTCCCTGTTGACGTGCGTGACGCTCGTCGTGACCTCGCCGAGCAGCGGGATCGTCTCGGTGGTGACCCCCGAGACGAGCTTGGTGAGCTCCTCGACGGTGCGCCGCAGCTTCAGCACCACGAACGTCAGCGCCAACAGCAGCACGGCCAGCGCTCCCGCGATCACGAGCGCCGCGATCTCACCGCCACTCACGTGTCGTCCTCCTGGGTCGCGAGGGCGTCGAGCTCCTCGGTGGTCGGGCGTGCGGGCCTGCAGCGGGGCCGGAAGCCGGTCGCGACGTCCTCCGGGACGACACCACGGTCACCGCGCAGCACCTCGCGCAGCCCCGCGAGCCGCTCGGCGGCGACGCGCTCGACTCCCAGACCGCCGGGCGAGTAGTACTCCCGCCCCACGACCGGGTCGGGCGCGTACTGCTGCGCCACGACCCTCCCCGGGAAGTCGTGAGGGTATCGGTAACCCGAGTGGCCGAGCTCCTTCGCCCCGCCGTAGTGCGCATCGCGCAGGTGCGGGGGCACCGCGCCGGTGCGGCCGGCGCGGACGTCGGCCAGCGCCGAGTCGATGCCGGCGATCACGGCGTTGCTCTTCGGCGCGAGCGCCAGGTGGACGGTCGCCTGCGCCAGGTTGATGCGCGCCTCCGGCATCCCGATCAGCTCGAGGGCGGTGGCGGCGGCCACCGCGACCTGCAGCGCCGACGGGTCCGCCATCCCGATGTCCTCGCTGGCGTGCACGACCAGGCGCCGGGCGATGAACCGCGGGTCCTCCCCCGCCTCGACCATGCGGGCGAGGTAGTGCAGCGCGGCGTCGACGTCGGACCCGCGGATGCTCTTGATGAAGGCGCTGATGACGTCGTAGTGCTGGTCGCCGTCCCGGTCGTAGCGCACGGCGGCGCGGTCGACGGCCTGCTCGAGCAGCTCGAGCGTCACCGTTCCGGCAGCGCCATGTCCGCCGGCGGCGCCGTCCGCGCCGTCCGCGCCGGCCGCCCCGGCCGCTGCCTCCAGCGCCGTCAGCGCCCGCCGGGCGTCGCCGCCCGCCAGCCGCACGAGATGCTCCTCGGCGTCCGGCTCGACCGTGACCGCCCCGGCCAGCCCCCGCTCGTCAGCGATCGCCCGGCGGACGACGGTGCGCACGTCGTCGTCGGTCAGCGGCTGGAGGGTGAGCAGCAGGCTGCGCGACAGCAGCGGCGAGATGACGCTGAAGAAGGGGTTCTCCGTGGTGGCGGCCACCAGCGTGACCCACCGGTTCTCGACGCTCGGGAGCAGCGCGTCCTGCTGGGTCTTGGAGAAGCGGTGCACCTCGTCGACGAACAGCACCGTCTGCGCGCCGGTGGCCCCGAGCGTGCGGCGGGCGTCGTCGACGACCTGGCGGACGTCCTTGACGCCGGCGGTGACGGCGGACAGCTCGCGGAACCGCCGCCGGGTCGAGCTGGCGATCAGGTAGGCGAGCGTCGTCTTGCCCGTGCCGGGCGGCCCCCACAGGACCACGGACAGGGGCGCGTCCCCCTCCACGAGCCGGCGCAGCGGCGCGCCCCGCCCGAGCAGGTGCTGCTGGCCGACGACCTCGTCGAGCGTGCGGGGACGCATCCGGACCGCCAGCGGCGCGACGCGCTGCTCCGCTGCCCGTTCCGCGGCGTCGAACAGCGACTCCCCGTCCACACCGCGACCCTACGGCCGCCCGGCGCGCCCCGACGGCGGCGCGCTCCGGTCCGGTGGCGACCCCGTCCCTGGGCCGCCGTTCGTCTCACGACAGGCCGGGGGAAGCGGCGCGTCGATCTCTCCTCCCCCGGGTCCTCGCGAGCGCAGCCCCTCCAGCCGCCCTCCTCCTCACGACGGGACGGGGGAAGCGGCGCATCGATCTCTCCTCCCCCGCGCTGTCGCGACGGCAGCCGCGCGCACGACGTCGCGGGCGGCGGCTCGTAGGCTCTGCGGCGTGGCGCTGACCCCGCTCGGCTCGGCCGCCGAGGTGCTGGTCGCAACCGGCCACGAGCCGTTCGCCCGCGGGTCGCTGCGTCGCACCGACGTGCGCGGGTGGCTCGGCGAGAGCGCGGTCGCGTGGGTCGGCACCGACGCCGAGGAGCGGGTGCCGTACCTGTCGGCGCTCGGTCCGCCCGACCGGGTCGCCGCGCTCCTGGCCGAGCTGCTGCCCGAGCTGTCGCCGCGGCAACGGCTGAGCGTTCCCCGCGGCACCGCGGCGCTGCTGCCGGCGTGGGTGCAGCTGGAGGGCCCGGTCGACTGGGACGTCCGTTGGCTCAGCGGGCCGCCACCGCGGCAGCCGGGCGAGCAGCTGGTGGCCCCCGACCCGGACGAGGTCGCGGTCAAGGGACTGCTCGACGCCGGCGCCTCCGCCCTGCCCGGTGACCCCGCCGTGCGTCGCTGGTGGGGCATCACCGACGCCGACGGGGCGCTGCGTGCCTGCGCCGCCGACACCAGCGCGGCCACCGGGGTCGGCCACCTGTCGTCCGTCGCGGTGGCCGTCGAGTCGCGCGGACGCGGCCTCGGCAAGGCGATCACCGCAGCCGCCGCGCGGGCGCTGTTCGAGCAGGGGTGCGACGTCGTGACGCTCGGCAGCTACCAGGCGAACGTCGCCGCGACCGCCCTCTACGACGCGCTCGGCTTCGCCGCCGGCCACGCCTTCACCAGCGGCCGGCTGCTGCAGCGCAGCCGCTGGTAGCGCCGCTGCGTCCGCCTGAACGGCCACGGCGCCCGCGCGCCCGGGCGGACGTCAGGTGACGGGCTTGTCGCCCGGCTTCGCGTCGACACCGGCCTCGCGGCGCTGCTCGGCGGTGATCGGCGTCGGGGCGCCGGTGAGCGGGTCGCCGCCGCCACCGGTCTTCGGGAACGCGATGACCTCGCGGATCGACTCGCTGCCGGTCACCATCGCCGCGATGCGGTCGATGCCGAACGCGATGCCGCCGTGCGGCGGGGGGCCGTAGCGGAACGCCTCGAGCAGGAACCCGAACTGCTCCTCGGCCTGCTCCGGCGTGAGCCCGATGACGTCGAAGACGCGCCGCTGCACGTCGCTGGAGTGGATGCGGATGGAGCCGCCGCCGAGCTCCGCGCCGTTCAGGACCAGGTCGTAGGCGCGCGCCATGACCTCGCCCGGCCGCTGGTGGAAGTCGGCCTCGTCCGCGACCGCCGGAGCCGTGAAGGGATGGTGCACGGCGGTCCAGCCGACCGCGTTGCCGGCGTCGTCGACGACCTCCTCGAACATCGGGAAGTCAGTGACCCACAGGAACTCCCACCGCGAGCCGTCGACCAGCTCCAGCCGTCGGGCGATCTCGAGCCGCGTCGCGCCGAGCAGCGCCAGCGCCTCGGTCCGGCGGCCGGCGGCGAAGAAGGCGCAGTCGCCGACCGACGCACCGACCGCCTCCCTGAGCCCGTCGCGCTCGGCGTCGGACAGGTTCTTCGCGACCGGCCCGCCCAGGGTGCCGTCCTCGAGGAACGTCACGTACGCCAGGCCGCGCGCGCCGCGCTGCTTCGCCCACTCCTGCCAGGCGTCGAACACCTTGCGTGGCTGCGACGCACCACCCGGCATGACGACCGCACCGACGTGCGCCGCCTGGAAGACGCGGAACGGCGTGTCGGCGAAGTAGGGCGTGAGGTCGACCAGCTCGAGGTCGAACCGGACGTCCGGGCGGTCGCTGCCGTACCGGCGCAGTGCCTCCTCGTACGGCATCCGCGGGAACGGCGTCGGCAGCTCGACCTCGAGCACGTCGCGCCAGATGCGGCCGAAGACCGCCTCGGTGAGGGCGTAGACGTCCTCCTCGTCCGGGAAGCTCATCTCGACGTCGAGCTGGGTGAACTCGGGCTGCCGATCGGCGCGGAAGCCCTCGTCGCGGTAGCACCGCGCGATCTGGTAGTAGCGCTCGAGCCCGGCGACCATGAGCAGCTGCTTGAACAGCTGCGGAGACTGCGGCAGCGCGTACCAGGTGCCCGGCTGCAGCCGCACCGGCACGAGGAAGTCGCGCGCGCCCTCCGGCGTCGACCGGGTGAGCGTCGGCGTCTCGATGTCGAGGAAGCCGTGCTCCTCCATCACCTGGCGGATCGCCCGGGTGATGCGCGAGCGGGTGCGCAGGGCGTGCGCGGGCCCGGCGCGGCGCAGGTCGAGGTAGCGGTACTTCAGCCGCACCTCCTCGTCCACGTTCAGCGCCTCGTCGAGCTGGAACGGCAGCGGCGCCGCCGCGGAGAGAACCTCCACCGACGCGGCGTCGACCTCGACGTCCCCGGTCGGCAGCGCCGGGTTCCGGTTGCCCTCCGGCCGGACCCGCACCGACCCGGTGACCTTGACGCAGAACTCCGCGCGCAGGTCGTGCGCGATCTCGTTCTCGCGGACGACGACCTGCACGACGCCGCTGGCGTCGCGCAGGTCGAGGAACGCGACGCCCCCGTGGTCGCGCCGCCGCGCCACCCAGCCGGCGAGCACCACGTCGGTGCCGGCGTCGCCCTCGCGGAGCGTCCCCGCCTCGTGGGTGCGGATCACGGCAGCCTCTCCTCCAGCCTCTGCTC
>DATMJH010000288.1:0-5279 GCA_035554015.1 Mycobacteriales bacterium | reverse complement strand
CGGGCCGAGTTCGCCGCCCAGCTCGGCGAGCTGCAGCCCGACGAGGTTCCGCTGAACTTCCTCAACCCGCGCCCCGGCACGCCGTTCGGCGACCTGCCCGTGATGGACGCGAGCGAAGCGCAGGATGGTGCGCGGCAGCGCGAGCCGGAACACCGCGATGGCCTGCAGCGCCTCGCTCGCGTCCATCACGGGCAGGTCGCCGAACGGCGTGCCGGGGCGCGGGTTGAGGAAGTTCAGCGGAACCTCGTCGGGCTGCAGCTCGCCGAGCTGGGCGGCGAACTCGGCCCGCTGCTCGAGCGTCTCGCCCATGCCGAGGATGCCGCCGCAGCAGACCTCCATGCCGGCCTCGCGCACCATGCGCAGGGTGTCCCAGCGCTCCTCCCACGAGTGCGTCGTCACGACGTTCGGGAAGTGCGAGCGCGCGGTCTCGAGGTTGTGGTTGTAGCGGTGCACGCCGAGGGCGGCGAGCTCGTCGACCTGCTCCTGGGTGAGCATGCCGAGCGAGCAGGCGACCTGGATGTCGACCGCCTCCCGGATCGCCGCGACGCCCTCGCGCACCTGCGCCATCAGCCGCTCGTCCGGCCCGCGCACGGCGGCGACGATGCAGAACTCGGTGGCGCCGGTGGCGCGGGTCTCGACCGCCGCCTTCACCAGCGACGGGATGTCGAGCCACGCCGCGCGCACGGGGCTCGCGAACAGGCCGGACTGGCTGCAGAAGTGACAGTCCTCGGGGCAGCCGCCGGTCTTGAGGCTGACGATGCCCTCGACCTCGACCTCCGGTCCGCACCACGCCATGCGCACCTCGTGCGCGAGCTGCTGCAGCTCGGGCAGCCGGTCGGCCGGGAGCCGCAGGCACTGCAGCGCCTGCGACTCGGTGAGGCCGACTCCGCGGCCGAGCACCTGCTCGCGGGCGACGGCGAGGACGTCGGCGGCGGCGGCAGTGCCCGCGGCGGCAGTGCCCGCGGCGGAGGGGTCAGCGGCGGCGTCGAGGAGCTCGGTCACGAGGGAGCAGTCTGCCAGCCGGCGCGCTCAGGGGTCCCAGCGCCGGCGGTGCTCGCGGGGGTCGAAGGCGCCGCCGAGCTGGGGGGCGAGCCCGGCCCGGGCGACCTCGAGGAACGCCGAGGCGTCGAGCGCCCCCGCCTGCTCGGGCAGCACGCCGAGCAGTGGGCGGGCGGCGAGCATCTCGAGGTCGCGCAGGTTCGAGCGCTCCGCGAGCCCGGCCTCGGCCGGCCACGACCCGACGACGACCCCGAGCAGCTCGAGCCCCCGGTGTGCCAGCGCCTCGAGCGTCAGGGCGGTGGCGTTGAGCGTGCCGAGCCCGGCCTCCGCCACGACGAGCACCGGTGCGCGCAGTCCGCGGGCGAGGTCGGCCAGCGTCGTGCCGTCCTCGTCGAACCGCACCAGCAGCCCGCCGGCGCCCTCGACGAGGACGAGGTCGTCGTCGAGCCGCAGGACGGCGTTGTAGAACGCTGCCGGGTCGAGCGGTGGCCGGCCGGACAGCCGGGCCGCGGCTGCCGGGGCGAGCGGGTCGGGGTAGCGCACGAGCTCGCACGTGCCGACGTCGCCGGCGAGCCGGCGGACGTCGTCGAGGTCGCCCGGCTCGCCGTCGGCGATGCCGGTCTGCGCCGGCTTGACGACGGTGCACGTGCCGCGCTGCCGCGCGAGGGCCGCCACCGCCGCGGTGACGACGGTCTTGCCGACGCCGGTTCCGGTGCCGGTGACGACGAGCCGCGTCACGCCGGCCGCTCCGTGAGCACGACGCAGGCCGCGTGCTCGAGCTGCTCGGCGGTCAGGTCGGCCCGCGCGGTGAGCCGCAGGCACGAGCCGTCGCGCGGCACCGACGGCGGCCGGAAGCAGCCGACGCGCACCCCGGCGGCCAGGCAGCGCTGCTGCCAGGCCAGCGCCTCCGCCGGGCCGGGTGCCGGCACGCGCACCACCGGGCCGGGGGTCGGCGGCACGCCCAGTGCCGACGACAGCGCTGAGCCGGCGGCAGTGAGCGCGGCGACGCGCTCGTCGGTCACCAGGCCGAGCGCAGCGAGCGCGGCGGCCGCAGCCGGCGGCGCCAACCCGGTGTCGAAGATGAACGTGCGGCAGGTGTCGACCAGGTGGTCACGCAGCGCCGCCGGCCCCAGCACCGCACCGCCCTGCGCCCCGAGCGCCTTCGACAGCGTGACGGTGCGGACGACGTCGGGCTCGCCGTCCAGACCCGCGGCAGCGCAGGCTCCCGCCCCGCCGGGACCGAGCACGCCGAGGCCGTGCGCCTCGTCCACCAGCAGCAGCGCGCCGGCCGCGCGCGCGGCGTCGTGCAGCGCGGCGAGCGGAGCCAGCGACCCGTCGACGCTGAACACGGCGTCGGTCACGACGACGGCTCGGCCGGGGTGCGCGTCGAGCGCCTGCGCGACGGCACCGACGTCGCGGTGCGGCACCACCTCCACCCGGGCGCGGCTGAGCCGGCAGGCGTCGACGAGCGAGGCGTGGTTGGCGGCGTCCGACACGACGAGCACGTCCGGCCCGGCCAGCGTGGTGACGGCGCCGAGGTTGGCCAGGTAGCCGGAGGAGAACACCAGCGCGGCCTCGGCGCCGGTGCGCTCGGCGAGCGCGGTCTCGAGCGCGACGTGTGCCTCGGTCGTGCCGGTCACCAGCCGCGAGCCGGTCGCTCCGGCACCGAGCCGGCGGGCGGCCTGCGCGGCGGCGTCGACCACGAGGGGGTGACGGGACAGCCCGAGGTAGTCGTTCGACGCGAGGTCGAGCACCCCGTCGGGAGCGACCGACAGCGACCGCTGCAGGCCCTGCTCCCGCACCCTCGCGCGGGCGCCGTCCAGCCACTGCCAGGGATCCGCCACGCGCAGCGACGGTAGTGCGCGGGGCGGTGCGGTGTCAGACACGCGGTGTCAGACTCGCGGCGTGACCACGGCCCCGCCGCTCGTCGGCCTCGACGACGTGCGTGCCGCCCGCGAGCTGCTGCTCGGCGTCGCCCGCGAGACGCCGGTGCAGAACCTGCGCAGCCTGTCCGAGCGGGTGGGCGGGCCGGTCGTCGTCAAGTGCGAGAACCTCCAGCGCACCGGGTCGTTCAAGATCCGTGGCGCGTACACGCGCATCTCGCGGCTGAGCGACGACGAGCGCTCGCGCGGGGTCGTGGCCGCCAGCGCCGGCAACCATGCGCAGGGGGTGGCGCTCGCGGCGTCGCTGCTGGGCGCCAGGGCCACGGTGTTCATGCCGGTCGGCGCACCGATCCCCAAGGTCGCCGCGACGCGCGCGTACGGCGCGCACGTCGAGCACGTCGGCGCGACCGTCGACGAGGCGCTGCAGGCCGCCCTCGCGCACGCCGAGCGCACCGGCGCCGCCTTCATCCACCCGTTCGACCACCCCGACGTCATCGCCGGCCAGGGCACGGTCGGGCTCGAGCTGCTCGAGCAGGTGCCGGACGTGCGCACCGTCGTCGTCTGCACCGGCGGCGGCGGCCTCGTCGCCGGCATCGGCGTCGTCGTCAAGGCGCTGCGGCCCGACGTCCGCGTGGTCGCTGCGCAGGCGGCGGGTGCGGCCGCCTGGCCGGCGTCGCTGGAGCAGGGCCGGCCGGTCGCGCTCGAGAAGATGACCACGGTGGCAGACGGCATCGCGATCGGCTGCCCCGGCGACGTCACGTTCGCGCACGTGCGTGAGGTGGTCGACGACGTCGTCACCGTCGACGACGACGCGCTCTCGCGCGCGATCGTGCACCTGCTCGAGCGCGCCAAGCTCGTCGTCGAGCCGGCCGGTGCCGCGGCCGTCGCCGCGGTCAGGGAGGCGCCGCAGTCGTTCGAGCCGCCGGTCGTGGCGGTGGTGTCGGGCGGCAACATCGACCCGCTGCTGCTGGCGAAGGTCGTGCGGCACGGCCTCATCTCGGCCGGCCGGTTCCTGTCGCTGCGGGTCCGCATCCCCGACCGGCCGGGTGAGCTGGCCCGGCTGCTCGCCGTCCTCGGTGAGAGCGGCGCGAACGTCATCGACGTCGAGCACTCGCGCACCGGCCGCGGGCTGCACCTCGACGAGGTGCAGGTCGAGCTGCAGCTCGAGACGCGCAGCCGCGACCACGGCAGGTCCGTGCTGGCCGCACTCGACGGCGCCGGCTACGCCGTCCGCCCCGGCTGACCGCGCCGGGACGTCAGCGCGCGGGAGCAGGTGCGCGCTCGCGCTTCCTGACGCAGCGCGGAGCGGCGCCGGGACGTCAGCGCGCGGGAGCAGGTGCGCGCTCGCGCTTCCTGACGCAGCGCGCTGTCAGGCGGGGAAGGGGCGCACCTCGGTGACGGTCACCGTGACCTTGCGCTCGCCGAAGGTGACGCTGTCGCCCGGCTTCGCGCCGGCGATCGCCTGGCCGAGCGGTGACTCCGGGCTGTAGACGTCGAGCGTCTGACCGTCCACGACGATCTTGCCCTGCTCCTCGGTGGCGTTCTCACGGTTGGCGAACAGGAACGTCTCCAGGTCGCCGCCGCCGTAGTCGACGGTGACGATGCAGCCCTGCTCGACGACGTCGCCCCCCGGCGTCGTGCCGCTGTGCGAGCTTCGCAGCAGCGCCTCGAGCTGCTTGATGCGTGCCTCGAGCTTGCCCTGCTCCTCCTTGGCGGCGTGGTAGCCGCCGTTCTCGCGGAGGTCACCCTCCTCGCGCGCCGCCTCGATGCGGGCCACGACCTCCTGCCGCCTGGGCCCGCGCAGCTCCTCGAGCGTGGCGCGCAGCCGCTCATCGGCCTCCGGAGTGAGCCACGTCGTCTGCTGTCCGGTCTCGGTCGTCACGCCGTCCCTCACCCGTGTCGGAGTTCGCCCTGTCGTGCCCCCCTGGTCGTCCTGCCGATGCTACGGCGCGGCCGGGTCCGCCGTCGGCGCGTCCGCGGGTGGTGGCGACGGCAGGCAGCGCGGCACCTCTCCCGTGACGGCGCGCTGGGTCGTGTCCAGTTCGTGCTCGACGCGCACCGGACCGCCGTCGTCGCGCGGGCGCACCGGCACGAAGACGCGGCCCACCTCGGTGCCGCCGACCTCGCGAGCCCGGACCAGGCACCACGCCGTTCCGCCCTCCGGCGGCGTCACCTCGAACTCGACGCGGACGGCGTCGTCCCCCAGCACCTGGAAGCCGACCGGTCGCACCGGGACGTCGTCGACGCCGTAGCGCTGGTAGAGCACCCAGGCGACGGCGACCAGCAGGCCGAGGAACAACGCCGTGAGCAGCACGGCGAGCGCCCGCGGCAGCCCGCGGCTCGGCTCGTCGTACCGGCCCGGCGGGCGGCGGCGGGCGGACGCGGTGGCTTCGGGGG
>DATMJH010000287.1:0-11090 GCA_035554015.1 Mycobacteriales bacterium | reverse complement strand
GCTCAAGCTCAAGCACGGGCTGTTCGACAAGCTCGTCTACTCCAAGCTGCGGGCCGCGCTGGGTGGCAAGGTCGAGTACTCCTTCTCCGGCGGTGCGCCGCTCGGCGCGCGGCTCGGTCACTTCTTCCGCGGCATCGGCGTGACGATCCTGGAGGGCTACGGCCTCACCGAGACCAGCGCCCCCGCCACGATCAGCACGCCGGACAACATGAAGATCGGCACCGTCGGCCGCCCGGGGCCGGGTGTCTCGGTCCGCATCGCCGACGACGGCGAGATCCTCATCCAGGGCGAGAACGTCTTCCGCGGCTACTGGCACAACCCCGAGGCCACTCGGGAGGTGCTCGAGGCCGACGGCTGGTTCCACACCGGCGACATCGGCGAGTTGGACAAGGACGGCTACCTCAAGATCACCGGCCGCAAGAAGGAGCTCATCGTCACCGCCGGCGGCAAGAACGTCGCCCCGGCCGTGCTCGAGGACCGGCTGCGCGCCCACGCGCTGGTGAGCCAGTGCATGGTCGTCGGCGACCAGCGCCCGTTCATCGCCTGCCTGGTCACGCTCGACGCCGAGGCCCTGCCTGCCTGGGCCAAGGCCCACGGCAAGCCCGAGGACATGACGCTCGAGCAGGCGGCGCAGGACGACGACGTCACGGCCGAGATCCAGAAGGCCGTCGACGAGGCGAACAAGGCGGTGTCGAAGGCGGAGGCCATCCGCAAGTTCACGATCCTGCCGGTCGACTGGACCGAGGAGGGCGGCCAGATGACGCCGTCGCTCAAGCTCAAGCGGTCGGTCGTCATGAAGGAGTTCGCCACCGAGGTCGACGAGCTGTACGGCGGGCCGGTCGGCTAGTCCGAGGAGTCGACCTCACGGAGTCCGAGCCCGCCGTGGCGGAGGCCGCCGTCGACGCCGGCCCGCGCAGCCCGGCCTCACCGGGCGCGCTCCGCCAACCGGTCGCGGCCTTCCGCGCGGTGCTGCTGCTGCTCTGCGCCGTCCTGGCGCTGCTGTCCGACGTCGTCAACACCGCCGCGCTGGCGCGCATCGGCGTGCTGGCCGTCGTCGCGGTGGTGATCACCCGCTTCGCCTGGCGCCGCCGGGCCGCGCTCCCGGCGGGCCTGCTGGAGGCGGTGCTGACCGGGGCGTTCGTCGACTCGTCCGGCGGGACGACGAGCCCGCTGCTGCCGTACCTCCTGGCTCCCGGACTGGCACTGGGCCTGGCCAGCGGATGGCGGGCGGCCGTCGGAGGCGGCGCCGCAGCGACCCTCGTGGCGACGCTGCTCCGGCTGCCCGGCGCGGACGAGGGCGGCGAGCAGCTGGGTGACTACGTCGGGGTCGTCGGCACGTGGGCCCTGCTCGGCGTCGCCGTCGGCGTTCTCGCCTCGGCAGCCCTGTCGATCAGCACGCCCGCACCCACCCGGGCCGACCGCTACGCCGAGGCGCACGCCCTGCTGCAGCAGCTGCGGTCGGTGTCCGCCCGGCTGCCCGGCGGGCTCGACGCTCCCTCCGCGGCGTCGGCGCTGCTCCGGCGGTGCGGCGACATCGCTCCCGTCGCGCGGTCCGCTGTGCTCGTCCAGCGTGGGGGTGAGCAGCTCGTGCCGATCGCCGTCCAGGGCACTCGCCGGGTGCCCTGGCGGGCCCCGCTGTCGGCAGCCGGCCCGTTGCGCGACGCGTGGGAGTCCGGCGGAGCGGTGGTCGACGTGCGGAAGGCCGACCGGGCCGGCCGGCGGCGAGGAAGCGCGCTGGCGGTCGTACCGCTGACGAACGAGGGCGCCCCGTTCGGCCTGGTCGTGCTGGAGTCCCTCGACCTCGAGGCGTTCACCGGCGAGCGCCTCGGCGAGATCACCGACGCCACCGACGAGCGCGCGCTGCAGATCGAGACGGCACTGCTGTTCGAGGAGGTGCGCGCCACCGCGACGCTCGAGGAGCGCGACCGGCTGGCCCGCCAGATGCACGACGGGATGGCCCAGGACATCGCCTTCCTCGGCTACCAGCTCGACGCCCTGCGCTCGAAGGCAGCCGCCGTCGACCCCGAGCTCGAAGCCGGTCTGCTCGACGTCCGCGGCCGGCTGACCGCGCTCATCAGCGACATCCGGCTGTCCATCACCGACCTGCGCACCTCGGTCGACACCGAGCGCGGGCTCGGCGGCGCCATCTCCAGCTACGTCCGCGCGATCGGTGCCGGCAAGGACACCGCCGTGCACCTGTCGCTGCGGGAGTCGACGTTCAGGTTGCCCGGTGACGCCGAGGTGCTGCTGTTCCGCGTCGTCCAGGCGGTGGCGCAGGACATGCGCAGGGCGACCGCCGCGCACCTCTGGGTCACCCTTGTGACGGACCCGCCGTCGGCCCGGCTGGTCGTGGAGCACGACGGCCCCATGCCGGACGACGAAGCGCTCGGGCTGCAGGAGCACGCTGCTTCCGTGACGAAGCACGGCGGGAGCCTTACCGTGTCCCCCGGTCGGTCGGGTGGTCCGTGCGTGGTGGTCGAGCTGGGGGGTGACGAGGGTGCCGGTCACGGTGTTGCTGGTCGATGATCACGCGCTGATCCGCGAGGGTCTCCGCCGCGCCTTCGAGCAGACCGACGACCTGGAGGTCGTCGGCGAGGCGTCGGGCGTCGACGAGGCGGCCGCGATGGTGCGGGCCACGACGCCGGACGTCGCCGTGGTGGACGTCAACCTGGGCGACGGCAACGGGATCGACCTGGTCCGGCGGTTGCGCGCGGAGTACCCGCGGATGGGACTCGTCGTCTGCACGATGTACGAGGGCGACGAGCACATGCTCGGGGCGCTGGAGGCCGGTGCGTCCGGTTTCGTCCTGAAGAGCGCGCCGGCAGACGAGGTCGTCGCGGCCGCGCGGCAGGCCGCCGTGTCGCCGACGTCGTTCACCGCCAACGACCTGGCCGGCGCGATGCGGCGGCGCATGCTCGAGCCACGGGTGCGGCTGACGCCGCGCGAGCACGAGATCCTGCAGCACCTCGCCGACGGCGTCTCCGTGGCGGTGCTGGCGCAGCGGCTCTACATCAGCCAGTCGACCGCCAAGACGCACATGAGCAAGCTCTACGAGAAGCTCGGTGCGCAGAACCGCACACAGGCGATCATGGCCGCGGTGCGGCTGGGCCTGGTGAAGGCGGACGCGACCCGATAGCCGCTGCGGCGCCCGCCGTCAATAGGGCGGGCGGTCCGAACTCCGGGACGCGCGACCGATCCCGCCCGGAACGTCCGGAGGGCACGCTCGTCACATCCCGCGAACAGTCGTGCGCGAGAAGGTCGTGTGGGGAGCAGTTCATGAAGAGCGGGGACGCCGGCCGCCGGCCGGGTGCAGCATCACTGCAGACGCTCCTGCTCCTCGTCGGCGCGGTCGCCGTCGCCGTGCTCATCGCGGTGGCGCTCATCGCCTGGTTCGGAAGGCTCTCGTGAAGCTCCGCAAGCGCGACACCCCCGCCCACGGCGCCGGTTCGACTGAGGCCGCTCGGGCTGCGGCTCCGCCACCGACCACCGCTGCCACCGCAACGCCACTGCCTCGACCGGCCGGCGCGCTCCCGCTCGGCGAGCTGCTGCTCGAGCGCGAGGTCGTCACGAAGACGCAGCTCAACGAGGCGCTGCTGCAGCAATCCGCGTCGGGCCAGCGGGTCGGCTCGCTGCTCGTCGAACTCGGCGCGATCGACGAGCGCGAGCTCGCCGAGGTGCTCGCCGAGCAGCTCCACCTCGCGCTCGTCGACCTCGGTGTCGACTCGCCCGAGCCGGATGCCGTCGAGCTGGTACCCGAGTCGATCGCCCGCGCACACACCTGCATCCCGATGTTCGTCACGGACAAGACCCTCGTGATCGCGGTCGCCGACCCGACGCACGAGGTGTTGCAGCAGCTGCAGCACGTGACCGGCCGGCACGTGACGCTGGTCGTCGGCCCGACGAGCGACATCCAGCGCGCCATCGACTCCTCCTACCGGTCGCTCACCGGCATCGACGAGTTCGTGCACGCCTTCGAGAAGTCGAACGTCGTGCGCAAGGCCGCGGCACTCACGAGCGAGTCGGCGCAAGACGACGCCCCTGTCGTGCAGGTGGTGAACAAGATCATCACACAGGCGCTGCGCGACCGTGCCTCGGACGTGCACATCGAGCCGCAGGACAACCGGCTGCGCATCCGGTTCCGCATCGACGGCGCACTGCACGACGTGCTGGCGCTGCCCGAGTCGATGGCACCGGCACTGACCAGCCGCCTCAAGATCATGGCCGGCATGAACATCGTCGAGCGACGTCGCCCGCAGGACGGCCAGATCGCCATGGACGTCGACGGCCGCGCGGTCGACATCCGGGTCGCCACGACCGGCGTGATCTGGGGCGAGAAGGTCGTGCTCCGCATCCTCGACAAGAGCCGGCCGCTCTACAAGCTGGGCGACCTCGGCATGCCGGCCGACACTCACGAGACATTCTCCAAGCTCGTACACGCGCCCTTCGGCATGGTCCTGTGCGCCGGCCCCACGGGCTCGGGCAAGACGACCACGCTCTACGCGACCATGAGCGAGATCAACGAGTCGCAGCGCAACATCATGACCATCGAGGACCCGGTCGAGTACGTCTTCCCCTCGATCAACCAGATCTCGACGAACGAGCAGGCCGGCCTCACCTTCGCGACCGGCCTGAAGTCGATCCTCCGCCAGGACCCAGACGTCATCCTGGTCGGCGAGATCCGCGACGTCGACACCGCTCGCATTGCTACCCAGTCCGCGCTGACCGGCCACTTCGTCCTTTCATCGCTGCACGCCACCGACGCGGTCGCCGCCCTGCACCGATTCCTCGACATGGGCATCGAGAGCTTCCTCATCGCCTCATCGGTGCTCGGCGTGGTGGGTCAGCGGCTCATGCGGACGACGTGCAAGCAGTGCAAGAAGGTGTACAAGCCCACTGCTGAGGAACTCGCCTTCTGGCACGAGAGCGGTGGTGGCGCGAAGACCAAGTTCTACCGCGGCGTCGGCTGCAACCTGTGCAGCGGGACCGGGTTCTCGGGTCGCATCGGCGTGTACGAGCTGCTCACGATCACGCCGGAGATCAAGCGCCTCGTGGTCGGGTGGGCCACTCAGGACGAACTACGCCGGATGGCCGTGAAGCAGGGTATGCGCACCATGCGCGACGAGGCAGTATCGCTCGTGGAGCGGGACATCACGACCATCCCCGAAGTCGTCCGCAACATCTACACGGGCTGAGGACCAGAGATGTCAGTGACACAGCAGCTGGAGGCCGTGGGCGACGGCCGTCCGGTTTCGCCGCATCAGGACAAGCAGCCGACGAGCTTCTGGCGGATGGAAATCGGTCGTCGGCGCGTCCCGCGCAAGGACCTCATGCACTTCTCGCGACAGCTCGCCGTGTTCATCCGGGCCGGCATTCCGATTCTGGACGCGTTGAGCACCATCCGTGAAGAGGTCACGAACAAGACGTTTGCCCGCGTTCTCAACGCGATCATCGACGATCTACGGGGCGGAGCCACCTTCTCGGCGGCGGCCAGGCGGCACCCCGAGGCCTTCCCCGCTTTCTATCTCGGCATCCTGGAGTCTGCCGAGCTGACCGGCCGACTGGACGAGGTGCTGGACCAGCTCTCGGAGTACATCGACCGGGACCTCGATGCACGCGGAAAGGTGAAGTCCGCGCTCATCTACCCGGCGGTCATCCTGGTGATGTCCGTGGTCGTGGTGGCCGTCCTCGTCGGCTTCGTCCTCCCTCGCTTCGAGGCGTTCTTCGACAGTCTCGACGTCGAACTGCCGCTCGCCACGCGCATGCTGCTCGGCATTGCCGACTTCCTCACCAGCTACTGGTGGCTGTTGGGTGGGGCGGCGCTCATTTCAGCGCTCCTGATGCTGCTTGCGCTGCGCACCGATCGTGGGCGCTTCCTCCGTGACCGGGTGCTCCTCAAGCTGCCCGTCATCGGTGACCTCATGCACCACGTCGTGCTTGAGCGCTTCTGCCGCATCCTGTCGTCGATGATGTCGGCCGGCGTGCCTCTACCTGACGCGATGAAGGTGACCGCGGACGCCACCAGCAATCGGGTGTTCCAGACCGGTCTGAGCGACGCGCGTGAGGCCATGCTGCGCGGTGAGGGCCTGGCGACGCCGCTGTCCGAGACCGGTCTGTTCCCCGGTTCGGCGAAGCAGATGTTCCGCGTCGGCGAGGACACCGGCACGCTCGACGACCAGCTGCACACGGCGGCGGTGTACTTCGAGCGTGAGCTCGACTACAAGATCAAGCGTTTCACGAGCCTGTTCGAGCCAGCGATCCTGGTGGTCGTCGGTCTCGTGGTCGGTTTCGTCGCGATCGCGCTCGTCTCCGCCATGTACGGGATCTTCAGCGAGTCGAACACGGTCTGATGATGAAGCTCAGGCAGTCCGCGGACGACGGCGAGAGCCTGCTGGAGATCCTCATAGCGCTCGCCATCATGGGAATCTGCTTCTCCGCGATCCTGGCCGCTGTCGGGACGGCAGTACGCACGAGCGGGATAAACGAGCAGCAGGCCGACGGCAGCAAGTACGCGCGCCAGGCAGCTGAGATCGTCAAGTCGGCGCCGTGGCAGTGCACCCCCTACACCGTGCCGCAACCTGCGGGCTGGACCATCACTGCTGAGCCGGACACGTTCTGGAAGGGCCCCACGGAGACAACGTGCGCGGCCGGCAACGTGCAGCGCGTCGTGGTCACGGTGACGCCGCCGGACAGCCGGGCCTCGGCCCCCCGCACCCTGGATGTCTTCAAGAGGCAGTCGTGAGTCGGCATCCGGACGGCGAGGAGGGGTTCACGCTCATCGAGCTGATGGTCGCTTCCGCCATCCTCGCGGTCATCAGCGCAGTCCTTGCCGCCGCGTTCGTCGTGACCTTGCGGACGACGGACGAGGCCAACGACCGGCTTGGCCGAGCGCACGACGTCCACATCACGACCGCGTCGTTCACCCCGTACGTGCAGAGCGCGCAGTACGTCGTTCGCGGTGACGCGACTCCCGCGTGCGGTCCCGGTGGCGCGGAGCTCACCTTCGTCTGGAAGGAAGACACGGTCCAGCACGTGGCGTCCTACGTGCTGCAGCCGGAGGGCGCGGCGCAGCGGTTGACCGCCTACCGGTGCGTCGCAGGCTCGTTGACCAGCCAGACGGTCGTGAGCCGCAACGTCCTGACAGCAGACGAGCCCACGTGCGACGCCGGCGCATGTCCGACGAGCGCGACACTGCCGCAGCCGCGGAGCGTCTCATGGTCCCTGACGGACACGGCCTCCAACGAGCATGTCCTCGAAGGAACCAGGAGACCAGCGTGAGCCGGCACCGGCACGACGACGAGGGTGCGGCACTGGTGCTCGCGCTTGCCTTCTTCACCATCATCGCGATCGGCGTCACGGCTCTCGTCACGCTGGCCGAGACCGGCCAGCGCGCCACTGTCGCGGTCCGCGAGCAGGGCTTCGAGATCTACTCCGCCGACGCGGCGGTCGAGCACTTCATCGCGGAGCTCCAGGCCAACCCGAGCCTGGGTCGTGACGTCCCAGGGTCACCCTGCCCCACGAAGGACTACGCCTACAACGACGAGCCGACGCAGGTGTCGTGCACGGCGCTCGAGGACAGCGGGGTCGGCGGCGGTACCGGCGCGACGGAGAAGAACACCCCGCCCAACGCGATCCTCACGCTGGCCACCAGCGAGGACGGAGTGGTCCATGAAAGCTCGAACGACCTGCGAGTCACCGGTCCGGTGGTGTCCAACAGCACCGCGAGGGTGAATGTTGCCAGCGCCACCATGACCGTCGACGGACCGGTCCAGGCGGCGGGCGCGTGCAGCCCGAACATCGTGTCGGTGCCCGCCCCCGACTGCAACCGCGCAGGCGCCCTCACCAATGGCGACGACAGGAACTACGCACCACAAGCCGGCCTGTCGACACGTCCGGTGCCTGCCCCGGACGTCACGGGCTGCACCGGCGAGGGGCGCTTCGTGGTCTTCGAGCCGGGATGGTACGACTCGGTCGCCGAGCTGAACTCGATCTTCGCGACCTGCACGAAGAGCGTCTTCTGGTTCAAGCCAGGCATCTACTACTTCGACTTCCTCGATGCGACCGATGCGACCCCCTGGAGCATCACCGGAGCGCAGACCCGGGTCGTCGGCGGTGAGCCGGCCCGATGGACGCCGGTCAGCGCGGGAGGCCCCGCGCCCATCGTCCCCTTTCCGGAGCAGACCCCTACCGGAACCTCCGAGGGGGGCTGCCGGACGTCGGAGGAGCAGGGAGCAGCCGAGGGCGTGCAGTGGATCTTCGGGGGTCGGAGCCGCCTCTTCGTGCGGGACGCCAAGGTGGAGCTGTGCGCTCCGGCGAACACCGCCCAGCAGCAGATCGCTGTCTACGGGATGACACCAGCCCGGGACACCTCAGCAACAGGTCCTGGCACCGCTGCGCTCGCGCCGACCAGCGCCAGCCGCGACCCCGATGCCGACGTCATAGGCTTCGTCAACAAGGACGCAGTCCTCGCCAGCGACGGTGTCGCGGCGATTTTCACCGCTACGGCCGGAGGACAGGGCAACGAGGCGACCGTCGGAGCGACGGTGCAGAACATGCCCACGCTCGCGCCAGGCACGACGATCGACTACGTCCGCCTGCGCATCCGTCACAACGCCCTCAACGGAAACGTCCGCTCGATCGGGGCGACTGTCGAGCCGGCGGGCGGTGGCACCAGCGCGACACTGACCGACGCAACCGGCTCCTGCTCCACATCCACGACGGCGCTGTGCCGACAGCCGAGCGGCACGCCGTACGAGCAGGTCATCGACCTCGGCGGCTTCCCCAAGACGGCCGAAGCGCTGGCAGGTGCACGAATCTCGGTCTCGGCCCGGGCTCGTCTCCAGGGCGGCACTGCGGGTGTCTACCAGGTCGACTACCTCGCGCTCGAGGTCGGCTACACCCAGCCGACCTACCGGGCTCTCAGCGGCTGCCTCGTCGTGTCGCTGGACGCGAGCGGCTGCGCCCTGTTCGAGAACGTTGGGTCACCGACGTCGCTCTCGCTGCACGGCACCTTCTACGCACCGAGGGCCGGACTACGGACCGAGATCACGAACGCCTCGGTCGAGTCGTTCAGGCGCGGTGTCATCGTCCGCACGCTTCGGGCGAGGGTGACCGGGTCGTCGACCCTCCAGGGCTCGCCCTTCTCCCTGCCCTCGATCGGCAGTGGCGGGCAGACCGACCGGTCCGTGAGGATCGAGGCCAGACAGGACGGCGAGGTGGTCCTGCGTGCCGTGGTCAGCTTCGACGCGAGCACGTCCGGGCAGGACGCCACGGTGGCGAGCTGGCACGTGCTCCGATGACTGCCGTCCAGGGGGACGACTAGTCCCTTCGGGCCATGCGAGAAGGCCGAACGTTCGCAGGCCCGACCCGATCGACCGATCCGCTCATGCGATTGCCGCGACACCATCGCTCAAGCAGCCGACGGGGCTGCACCGACGAAAGGGAAGACCGACATGATCGACCGGCTTCGTACCCGGCTCGGCGCCGGCCGCCAGGACGGCTTCACCCTCATCGAGCTGCTCATCGTCATCGTGATCCTCGGTGTCCTCGCTGGCATCGTGGTCTTCGCCGTTGGCGGCATCACGGACCGCGGCGAGGCCTCCGCCTGCGACGCCGACCGCAAGACCCTCGAGGTCGCGTCGGAGGCCTACTACGCCAAGAACAAGGCCTACACCGACGAAGCAGGCCTTGTGGCAGCGGATCTGCTCCGCGACCAGTCAGACCTCTACAACGTGAACTCCTCCGGCGTGCTGTCCGTCCAGTCACCGAAGGGCACCGCCCAGGGCTGCACGGTCTGAGGACCCGGTTGCGTTGAAGGGCTGGCGGGTCATGGTAACCGTGACCCGCCAGCTCCTTTCGCGCGCCTGAAGCCACTACAAACGAGGGCACGAACCGCATGGGGCAGCGTGATGAGCGGGACCGGGGATTCACCCTGGTAGAGATGCTCGTGGTCCTGGTCATCCTTGCTGTGCTGTCGGCCATCGTTGCCATGGCCGTCGGCGGCATCACCGACCACGGCGATGCCGCCGCGTGCGAGGCGGACGTCAAGACGCTGGCTGCGGCGCAGGAGGCGCACTACGCCAAGCACCGGCCGGGCAGCTACGCCGCGAGTGCAGCGGCCCTCGTGTCAGCCGGCCTGATCCGGGAGGAGCCCACGCATCGCAGGGCGATCACCACGGACGCGACCGGGAACGTCTATGT
The DNA here is from genome assembly GCA_035554015.1 of Mycobacteriales bacterium. Taxonomy (GTDB): domain Bacteria; phylum Actinomycetota; class Actinomycetes; order Mycobacteriales; family SCTD01; genus DATLGD01. The sequence goes on along the minus strand of DATMJH010000287.1, from coordinate 893 downwards.
GGACGGCACTCCCGTCGGTGGCTCATCCCCGGACGCGCTCTGCGCCTAACCCCGGATCCACCGTCATTCTTGGTGTGAGCCGCGTGCCGTAGCAGCCAAATGCCCTCCTGTGGCGGAAGAATCGATCTTGTCTAGGGAACGATTCGAACCGAACAGAAGGGCACCTGGCGGGTGCGAGCATCTCATGACCTCAGCCGTGTCATCACGGCGTTCGACGAGAAGAATCTCGTGCCGAAGGCCGGGCTGCTGCCAGCGGCGGTGCTGGCCCAGCGGATCGATCTTGCCGGGTTGATCGACGAGCGGCTGCAGCTGGCCGAGCACGGCGCCAACAGCGGCACCAAGGCGCTGACGGTGATTGGGTCGATGCTGGTCGGTGGTGACAGCATCGACGACGTCGCGGTGCTCAGGGCGGGCGCGACCGGTGAGTTGTTCGACCTGACCCGGGCACCGTCGACGATCGGGTCGTGGCTGCGGGCGCACAAGTGGTCCAACGTGCGGCAGCTTGACGCGGTCAGCCGTGAGCTGCTCAAGCGGCTGTGGGCCGCCGGTGCCGGCCCGGCCGACCTGACGGCGCCGCTGACGATCGATCTGGACTCCACCATCGTCGAGGTGCAGGGGCGCAAGAAGCAGGGCGCGGCGTTCGGCTACACCAAGGTCCGCGGCTACCACCCGCAGCTGGCGACCTGCGCGCAGACCGGGCAGGTGCTGATGAGCCGGCTGCGTGGCGGCAGCGCAGGCGCCGCCCGCGGCGCCGCGTCGTTTTTGACCGAGACGATCAGCCGGGTCCGGCACGCCGGCGCGAGCGGGCAGCTGACCGTGCGGGCCGACAGCGCGTTCTACTCCAAGGCGGTGGTCGCCACCGCGGTCAAGTTCGACGTCCGGTTCTCCATCAC
>DATMJH010000286.1:0-13761 GCA_035554015.1 Mycobacteriales bacterium | reverse complement strand
GCGGCCGTCTTCCTGGCCGGCTGCTTGGCGGTGGCCTTCTTCGCGGTGGTCATCCTCGCGGTGGTCTTCTTCGCGGTGGTCTTCTTCGCGGTGGTCTTCTTCGCGGTGGTCTTCTTCGCCGGGGCCTTCTTCGCGGTGGTCGTGCTCGCCGCGGTGTTCGTCGTGGTCTTCTTCCCGGCCGTCGCCGTCCCGGCCGTCGTCGCCGCTGCTGCCGGCGCGGGCGCCTCGTGCCGGTCAGCAGTGCGACCGGCGCCGCCCCGGCCGGTGGGCACGTCGTCCTCGGCGTCGGGCAGCGCGTCGTCCGCGCGGCTCAGCTCCTCCAACGCGCCACCGAGACGGGCGTTGCGCCCGGGAGCCGGCGGTGCAGCCAGCCCCGGCTGGACCGGCGGTGGCGGCGGCGGTGGCGGCGGCGGCGGCACCAGCGCCGAGACGTCCTCCGGCAGCTCGGTCACCGGCGGCCGGGGCTCCCCGACGGCCGCGCGGTAGCGCTCGGCGTCACGGGCGTCACGGCGGCGGCTGACGGCGTCGCCCATCCGCGAGCGCAGCGCCGCCCGGTCACGGGCCGACAGCCCGGAGGCGAACTCGTCGAGGATCTCGTGCAGCACCCGGTCGCGCTCGGCCTCGAGCAGCCGGTCGCGTTCCTCCAGGTACTGCAGGAGCACCTGGCCGGCCGCCGACAGCCGCTTGGTGCCGGTGTCGATGCCGCTGCGCGCCCGGTCGACGCCGCCGAGCGCCCGGTCCAGCGCCGCCGTCACCTCGTCGAGCTTGGCCGCGACCTCGCCGCGGACCTCGCCCAGCGTGGCCTCGGCGGCCGCCTTCGCGCCCTGCACCACCTCGAGCGACCGGGTCGGCCACTCCTTGCGGAAGCCACCGACGATGCCGCCGAGCGCGTCGGTGGTCTCGACGAGCGCGCGTACGTCGAGCGACGCCTGCTCGGTCACGCCGGTGTTGGCCTGCAGCGCGGTGTCGACCGCGGTCAGCCGCTCGCCGACGTCGCGTCCGCTCTCGTCGACGGTGGTGTCGAGCGCGGCGAGCCGGTCGAGCAGCTCCGCCGCCTGTGCGTCGGCCTTGGTGAACAGCTCCTTGCGCAGGTCGCGCCCGGCCTCGACGACGTCGTCCCGGACGAGCTCGAGCCGGCCGTTCACCTCGTCGCGGAAGGCCTCGGCGGCCTCTGCCAGCGCCTCGGCGCGCTGCTGCAGCGTGCGGGTGTCACCCGCACTGCTCTCGACGGCGCGCGCCACCTCGGCCAGCCGCTCGGTCACCGTGGCGAGCTGCTGCTCGGCCTGCGCGACGAGCGCCGCGCGCAGGTCCTCGGTGCTGCGGCCGACGTCGGTGCGCACCTCCTCCAACGTGCGCCGCACGGTGTCGCTCGCCGCCGCGAGCACCGCGAGCCGCTCGGTCGCGGCTCGGGTCGCCCCCGTGCCGGCGGTGACGTCGGCGGCGAGGTCGCCCAGCCGGTCGACGACCGTGCCGAACACCTGCTCGACGCGCTCGAGCACCTCCTCGCGAAGCGCCCGGGTGCGCTCGGCGACCTCGGTGCGGGTCTCGGCCAGCGCGTCGCGCACGGCAGCGGCGGACTCCGTGGTGACCGCGGTGAGCCGCTCGCGCAGCGTCTCGCTCGACTCGGCCAGGTCGACGCGCAGCGCGGCGAACCCCTCCGACGACGCGTTCGCCGACGCGGTGAGCTCGGCGAGCTGCGGTCGCAGCGTGCCGACCTCGGTCGCCACGTCGGTGCGCGCGTCCGCCAGCGCGGCCGCGACCTGCCCGCGGACCGCCTCCAGCCGCTGCTCGACGGCGGCGCGAAGGTCGGCGAACACCGTGCGGTCCTGCTCGGCGCGACGGCGCAGGTCGTCGCGCAGCTCGGCGACGGTGCCGCCGAGCCGGTCGGCCAGCTCGGTGAGGTCGGCGCGGCTCGCCTCGCGCCCCTCGGACAGCGCCGTCGACACGCTGCCGCCCAGGCCGGTGAGGCTGCGGTCGAGCACCTCGCCGAACCCGTCGAGCGCGCGGCGCACCGTCTCGGCCAGCTCGGAGACCGCCTCGCGAGACGACGTGCTCTCGGCCGAGGTCCGCTCGAGCGCGCCGACGACGTCGTCGCGCAGCTCCTCCGTGCGCGCCCGCAGGATCATCGAGAGGCGGTCGTAGAGCGCCGTCTCCATCTCCGACATGCGGGTGTCGACGACGTCGCGCAGCCGTCCGACCAGCAGCTCGGCGGCGTCGCGGCCCTGGTCCTCCACCCGCCGCTCGAGCGAGGTGACCTCGCCGGACAGGCGCTCGAGCCGGTCGGTCGTGGTCGTCGCGCCGTCGCGGGCCAGTGACTCGAGCCGCTCGCTCATCGCGTCGAGCGCGTCCTCGAGCACCGCCAGCCGGGACTCGAGCGCACCGCGGGTGTCGACGAGCGAGGCCTGCGTGCTGGCCGCCGCCTGCGCCTCCTGCTCGAGGGCGGCGGTGACGCTGCGGTGCACCCGCTCGCCGACGTCGTCCAGCCGCTGCTCGACGGAGCCGCGCAGCCCGGCGATGGCGTCCTCGAGGTCGGTGCGCTGCGGCACCGACGTGAGCGTCTCCCGCATCTCGCGCGACAGCCCCGGCAGGCCGTTGCGGACGTCGTCGACGCGGCCGCCGACGCCGTCGACGCGCGCCGCCAGCTCGGCGACGCGGCGCACCAGGGTGCCGGTCTCGCTGCGGCTCGCGGCGACGGACCCGGTCAGCCGGCCGCCGAGGCCGTCGAGGTCGGTGCGCACCGCGCCGACCTCGGAGCGCAGCGACCCGAGCTCGGCCCGCACGGCGCCGATCTCGGCCCGGACCGCGGAGACGAGCATGCTCACCGCCGGCGCGTCGCCCTCGTCGGCGGCGTACGACGCCAGCTCCTCGATGCGTCTCGTGAGGTCGGGGCCGGGTTCGACCGTGCTCAAGGTCACTCCTAGGTCGAGGTCCACGCAGCGTAGTGGCGCTGCAGCGGCCAGAGGTGTCGACGTGGCCGGAGATCAGTCCGGCCGGATCGTTCCGCGAGCGCCGACGACGGGCCGGGTGGCGGCCGCGACGACGGCCTCGAGCGGTCCCCTGCGGCCGGTCGACCGCCACGCCGTCGCTGCGGTGAGGCCGATGACGACCTGCAGCAGCCAGAAGCCGAGGTCGTCGTCGGGGTCGACGGCGGCGAGCAGCACCACGTGCGCGGAGTAGAGCGTCAGCGGCATCGCGCCCGCGGCGGCCAGTGGCGTGAGGACGAGCCGCGCGCGACCGCGCAGCGACGTGCCGACGAGCAGCGCGGCGCCGAGCACGGCGATCGCGGTGCCGGTCGTGTGCAGGAGGTCGAACGGCGTGGTGCTGTGCGGCGCGTCGGCCGCGAGCCACCACCACGTCGTCGTCGGGACGGTGCCGAACCGGCCCTCGGCGACGGCGTCGGCGGCCTCCGCCGCAGGCAGCCCGTCGGCCTCCGCGATGCGCCCGGTGCCGCCGAGAGGGCCGAGCAGCAGGGCGCTCACTGCCGACGCCGCGGCGGCCACGACCGCGCCGCCCACCAGCAGCCGCACGGCCACCCGACGATCGCCGAGTGCGAGCCGGCCGACGGCGAGCCCGGCGAGCAGGTAGGCGGTCCAGGAGAGCACCGGGTAGTAGCCGGTGACCGTCAGCGTCTCGAGCAGCTGCAGCGGCTGCTCGAGCAGGGAGTCGACGGTGGGGTTGCGCCGCAGCGGGCGGTCGAGGTGCGGTCGCACCAGCTGGCTGAGCACCGGCACCCCGACCGCGACGACGGCCGCGGCGGCGAGAAGACGGGCCGGCGGGGCGCGTAGAACCGGGATCGCGGCGAGGAACAGCAGCCCGTAGTACGGCAGGATCACGGCGACACCGGAGTCGAGCTCACCCAGCAGCAGCCCGAGGGCGGCGACGAGCGCCGCCCGAAGGACCAGGCCCAGCGCCCACCGCACCCGCCGCTCGCCGCTGACCGGCCGCGGCCCGCCCGTCCCGAGAGCGACGCCGACGCCCGCGAGCACCGCGAACAGAGCCGCCGACCGGCCGGCGGCGACGAGGTGTGCCGCGCCGGTGCCGCCGTCGGGCGACTCGGCCGGCAGCACGTGCACGGCGGTCATGCCGAGCAGCGCGACGCCGCGGGCGGCGTCGACGCCGACCAGCCGTGCCGCCCGCTCCCGCACCTCCGCAGTCTCGCGGGCCGAGCTGGCTGCCGCCTGGCAGCCGGCTGGCAGACTGCGGCGGTGCGGGTCGTGGCGCTGGCGGGAGGCATCGGCGGTGCCCGCTTCCTGCGCGGGCTGCAGGCCGTGATGCGCGAGCGGGCGCCGGACGCCGAGCTGACCGTCGTGGTCAACACCGGCGACGACATCACGCTCTACGGCCTGCGCATCTGCCCGGATCTCGACACCGTGATGTACACGCTGGGCGGCGGCATCGACGACGAGCGTGGCTGGGGCCGCCGGGACGAGACGTGGAGCGTCCGCGAGGAGCTGCAGGCCTACGGCTCCCCCACGGCCTGGTTCGGCCTCGGCGACCGCGACCTGGCGACGCACCTCGTGCGCCGGCAGGCCCTGGACGCCGGGTACCCGCTGTCGGCGGTGACCGCGGCGCTCTGCGCGCGGTGGAAGCCGGGTGCGACGCTGCTGCCGATGACCGACGACCGGTTCGAGACGCACGTGCTCGTCGACGACCCGGAGCGCGCGGGCCGCCGGCGCGCCATCCACTTCCAGGAGTGGTGGGTCCGCCACCGCGCGGGGCCGACGGCGCACGGGTTCGTCTTCGTCGGCGCCGACGACGCGAAGCCGGCGCCTGGCGTGCTGGAGGCGATCGAGGCGGCCGACATCGTCGTGCTGCCGCCGAGCAACCCCGTGGTGTCGATCGGCACCGTGCTGCAGGTGGCGGGCGTGCGGGAGGCCCTTGCGGCCAAGTCCGTCGTCGGCGTCAGCCCTGTCATCGGCGGTGCGCCGGTGCGCGGGATGGCCGACAGGTGCCTGGCAGCGATCGGCGTCGAGACGACGGCGGAGGCGGTCGGGCGCCACTACGGCGCGCGTCGCGACGGCGGCCTGCTCGACGGCTGGCTCGTCGACACCGCCGACGACGGCGCGCAGGTACCGGGCGTCGAGGTCCGCGCCGTGCCGCTGCTCATGACCGACCTCGACGCGACCGCGGCGATGGCGGGCGCCGCGCTCGATCTGGTCGGGACGTAGCGCCCGCCAGCTGTGGAGCCGGCAGCGGTCGTGGTACAGACTCGCGGGAACGACGGCGAGGTCGTGGCTACCGGTCCCGTAGCCTCGACCGGTGCGACAGCCGACGACCCGGAGGTCGGGGCCACGCCCGACACGTCCTTCCGGCCGGCTACGAGCACCTCGTACGCACCCGGGCCATCGGCCACGTCGGCGAGTGCTCTCGCCGCTCTGCCGAACGCTCTCATGACGTGGGCGCGCATATCAAAAGGAGGTCGTATGTCCAGAACCCTCATCGACGTGGACGACGAGGCCCTCGCCCTGGCCATGGCCCATTACGGGACGACGGTCAAGCGTGAGGCAGTCAATCGTGCCCTCCGCGAGGCGGCGCAGAGAAGAATCGAGCAGACGGCAGATCTGGCGGACTGGATCGCGGAGGTCGGGCAACGGCTGGACACGTACGATCGTGATGCGGCTTGGCGGAGATGACCTACCTGCTCGACACCTCGGCCTGGGCGCAGGCAAGGTACGAGCGGACGGTCGCCGAGCGGCTCGCCTCTCACATGCGAAACGGCGAACTGGCGGTGTGCACGGTCACAGCACTCGAGGTGCTCTACTCCTCGCGCAACGCCGGCGAGTACACACGAGACCTCGAGCGACTTCGCGGGCTGCCCTGGCGTGACCTCTCCGATCCCAGGTCGGCCATTGATCTCCAACTGCGCCTTGCCGAGCGCGATTGGCACCGCACGCCGATTCCGGATGTTGTGATCGCGGCGACGGCCGCAGAGCATGACCTGACGGTCCTCCACTACGACAGCGACTACGAGAGGCTCGCTGAGACAGCTGGCATCAACCAGCAATGGCTCCCGGAGCGGGGCACGGGTCATCAACCGCAGTCGAAGACGTGACCTGATGCCAGCCGTACGCTCTTGCCGGCGCTGACAACTGGCGGTGGGCGTCGCTGCTCTGTGCCACCGCGACCGAGCCAGCGAATCCCCACAACCGATCACCAACGGCGACGACGTGTCGTCCGCAGCCGTCCAAAGCAGTTCGGCCAACCTCGTCCGGCTTGTGCTTCCAGCACCACCACGAACACCACGACCGAGGCCGCGACCTCCCACACCGCGACGGCCGCTGGATCACCTCCACCGGCTGGGGAGCCCAGGCACCACCCTGACCGCCGATGGTGGTCTCCCCGACGAAGTGGTGGGGTGGACTCGTGGTCGCACCCGTCGTGCACGTCCTGCCGGTCCTCGGCCTGCCCGAGGTCCGGCCGGGCGACGACCTGGCCTCGCTGGTCGCCACTGCAATCGACCTGTGCGACGGCGACGTCGTCGTCGTGACCAGCAAGGCGGTGAGCAAGGCCGAGGGCCGGCTGGTCCGGGTGCCACCCGGCACCGACCGCGACGTCGTGCGGCAGCAGGCGGTCGCCGAGGAGACCGCGCGAGTGGTCGCCCGCCGCGGCGGCACAGTGATCGCGCAGACGCGGCACGGCCTGGTGCTCGCGGCCGCCGGCGTCGATGCCAGCAATGTGCGGCCGGACGAGGTGGCGCTGCTGCCGCTCGACCCAGACGCCAGCGCGGCGCGACTGCGCGACCGGCTGCACGAGCTGTCCGGGGCGCGGGTCGCCGTCGTCGTCAGCGACACCCTCGGGCGGCCCTGGCGAGTCGGCCAGGTCGACGTCGCGATCGGCGTCGCCGGGATCGCGCCGGTGCGCGACGCCCGCGGCAGCCGCGACAGCCACGGCGAGCTGCTCGAGGTCACCGAGATCGCGGTGGCCGACGAGCTCGCGTCAGCGGCGGAGCTCGTGAAGGGCAAGGCCGACGGCGTGCCGGTCGCCGTCGTGCGGGGCCTCGACCTGCCGGACGACGGCCGCGGTGCCACGGCGCTCGTGCGGCCGGCCGAGGAGGACCTGTTCCGCCTCGGCACCGACGAGGCGCACCGGCGCACCGTCGCACTGCGCCGCACGGTGCGCGAGTTCGCCGACGTCCCCGTCGACCTCGACGCCGTCCGCCGCGCGGTGGCGGCCGCCCTCACCGCGCCGGCACCGCACCACACGACGCCGTGGCGATTCGTGCTGCTGCGCGAGCGGCGCGAGCAGCTGCTCGACGCCATGGCGGCGCGGTGGGCCGACGACCTACGGCAGGACGGGTTCTCCGAGCAGAGCATCGAGCGCCGGCTGCGCCGCGGCGACGTGCTCCGGCGCGCTCCTGTGCTGGTGCTGCCCTTCGTCGTCCGCGACGGCGCGCACGACTATCCCGACCCGCGCCGCCGGGCCGCGGAGGAGCGCATGTTCGTCGTCTCGGGCGGTGCCGGTGTGCAGAACCTGCTCGTGCAGCTGGCCGCCGAGGGCCTCGGCAGCGCGTGGGTGAGCAGCACGCTGTTCTGCCCCGACGTCGTGCGGGACGTGCTCGACCTGCCGGCGGACTGGGAGCCGCTCGGATCGGTCGCCGTCGGCGTGCCGGCCGCACCGGCACGTGACCGGCCGGCGCGCGAGCTGGCCGACTTCGTCCTGGAGCGCTGACGGGCTGAGCGCCGGCGGGGGCCCGCGGTCAGCCTGCGGTCGGCTGCGGGGCCTCGGTGTCCGCGTCGCGGGCGACCGCCCGCGCGGGCGGGGCCCACCCGTGCCGCTCGAGCGCCTTGCGCAGCAGGAGGCCGGCCATCGCCTTCTGCTCGGCCAGCTCGAGCAGGTCGCGCGCCTGGCCGCCGACGCCGGCCGCGTCGTCGAGCGCGTCGGCCGCCGCGAGGTAGCTGCGCATCGCCTCGCGCACGGCGGCGTCGTCGAACACCTTCTGCGGCATGCGCAGGAGTGTGCCCGACTCGTGCCGGTTCGCGCCAGCCCCGTCAGTGCGCCCGGTGGTCCTGCACCGTCATCCGCGGCCCGAACCGCGGCTTGACCGCACCGGTCACCAGCCCGGTCGCGCACTCGAGCAGCCGGACCACCCGGTAGCGGTGCGGACGCCACGGCTCGAGCAGCTCGACCATGCCGGCGTCGTCGAGCGGGCGGCCGACCAGCGCCCAGCCGACAGCCTGCGAGAGGTGGTAGTCGCCGACGCTGAGGGCGTCGGTGTCGCCGAGGGCGCGTTGCGCGACCTCCGCCGCGGTCCAGTCGCCGATGCCGGGCACCGCCGTGAGCCGCCGGTGCGCGTCGTCGCGGTCCAAGCCGACGGCCTGCTCGAGGCGGCCGGCCACCTGCATCGCGGTGCAGACGGTCCGCGACCGCTTGGGGTCGACCCCCGCACAGTGCCACTCCCAGCTCGGGATGCGCCGCCACACCTCCGCTGTCGGCGGCACCACCATCCCGGTCGGCGTGGGGCCGGGCGCCTGAGTGCCGTAGCGCTGCACCAGCCGACGGAACGCGGCGCGGGCCTGCTTGCCGGTCACCTTCTGCTCGAGCACCGCCGGCACGAGCGCCTCGACGACACGGCCGGTGCGCGGCACCCGCAGGCCCGGCACCCGCGCGGCGACCTCGACGAGCAGCGGGTGGCCGAGCACGAACCCCTCGGCGGTGTCGCGGGCGCCGAGCAGGTCGGGCAGCCCGGCCACGAGCTGCTCGGCACCGGGGCCCCAGGCGGCGCAGCGCACCTCGTGCAGCCCGCGCTGCTCCAGCCGGTAGGTCACCGGACCGGCCGGCATGACGCTGGTGCGCCACAGCACGCCGTCACCGACGCGGTGCGTCGGGTCCGCCCTGCCCCGGCGCAGCGGGGCGAGCGTGCGGACGACGTCGACCGGCAGCTGCGGGCGCCAGACGGTGCTCGCGTTCGGCTCCGTGGCGGCCGACCTGTCGCCGGACGGGCGAGCATCGAGGACCGTCACGCCGACCACTGTGCCCGACGGCGGCGCGGACGTCCGGCGGTGCGCGCGGGCTCGGTGTGTCAGGACGCGGACGCAAGGCGGGTGGGGGCTCGTAGGGTGCGCGGCGTGGGAGTGGACGAGGGCACGCTGCTGTGGACGCCGTCGCCGGAGCGGGCGGCGGCCTCGAACCTGGCCCGGTACGCGGAGCGGGTGCGGGACGCCTCCGGCGCGGACCCGCGGGACTACGACGCGCTGTGGCGCTGGTCGGTGGCAGACCTGCCGGCGTTCTGGCGCAGCGTGCTCGACGCCTTCGACGTCCGCTACGACGGCTCGCCGGAGGTCGTGCTCGCCGAGGAGCGCATGCCGGGCGCGCGCTGGTTCCCCGACCTGCGGCTGTCGTTCGCCGAGCACGCGCTGCAGTGGACCGGCGAGCAGGAGGCGCTCGTCGCCGTCCACGAGAGCGGCGCCACGCGGCGGCTGACCCGCGACGAGCTGCGCGCGCAGGTGGGCGCCGCCGCCGCCGGCCTGCAGCGGCTCGGTGTGCGGCAGGGCGACCGGGTGTGCGCGGTGCTGCCGAACGGCGTCGAGGCGGCGGTGGCCTTCCTGGCCACCGCGTCGCTCGGGGCGGTGTGGTCGTCGTGCTCGCCGGACTTCGGCGCGCGGAGCCTGGTCGACCGGTTCAGCCAGATCGCGCCGACGGTGCTGCTCGGCGTCGATGCCTACACCTACGGCGGCAAGCGGTTCCGCGCGCTCGACACCCTCGAGCAGGTGCGGGCGGAGCTGCCCTCACTGCGCGCCACGGTCGTCGTGCCGTCAGGGCCGGAGGCCGAGCTGCCCGACGGCGCGACGGCCTGGTCCGAGCTGCTGGCCGATTCGGCCGATCCCGCCCCGGTGCGCGTGCCGTTCGACGCGCCGCTGTGGATCCTCTACTCCTCCGGCACCACCGGGCTGCCCAAGCCGATCGTGCAGGGGCACGGCGGCATCCTGCTCGAGCACCTGAAGTCGCACGCGCTGCACGCCGACCTGCGCGAGGACGACCGGTTCACCTGGTTCACCACCACCGGCTGGATGATGTGGAACAAGCTCGTGTCGGGGCTGCTGCTCGGTGCGACGGTGGTCGCCTACGACGGCTCCCCCGGCTACCCCGACCTCGGCGCGCTGTGGCGGATGGCCGAGCGGGAGCGCATCACCGTCTTCGGCACCTCCGCGCCGTTCCTGACCTCGTGCCAGAACACGGGCCTGGTGCCGAAGCACGTCGCCGACCTCTCGCGCGTCCGCTACCTCGGCTCGACCGGCGCGCCGCTGTCGCCCGAGGGCTTCGCGTGGGTCTACGAGAACGTGCAGCACGACCTGCTGCTCGGGTCGCTGTCGGGCGGCACCGACCTGTGCACCGCCTTCGTGCACTCCTGCCCGCTGCTGCCGGTGCGCGCCGGTGAGATCCAGTGCCGCGCGCTCGGCGCCGACGTCGCCGTGCTCGACGCCGACGGGCGGGCGGTCGAGGGCGAGGTGGGTGAGCTGGTCATCACCCGGCCGATGCCGTCGATGCCGCTGTTCTTCTGGGGCGACGACGACGGCAGCAAGCTGCTCGACGCCTACTTCGCCGAGTACCCGGGCACCTGGCGGCACGGCGACTGGGCGCGGCTCGTGCCGCACGACGACGCGCCCGCCGGCGTCGTCATCTACGGCCGCAGCGACTCCACGCTCAACCGCGGTGGCGTGCGCATCGGCACCAGCGAGTTCTACCGCGTCGTCGAGGACGACCCGGACGTCGCCGACTCGCTCGTCGTCGACACCAGCGCGCTCGGCGTCGAGGGCCGGCTGCTGCTGTTCGTCGTGCTGCGCGAGGGCGCGCAGCTCGACGACGAGGTGCGGGGCCGGCTGAGCAGGGCGCTGCGCTCGCAGCTGTCGCCGCGGCACGTGCCGGACGAGATCAGCGCCGTCGACGCCGTGCCGCGCACCCTGAACGGCAAGAAGCTCGAGGTGCCGGTCAAGCGGCTGCTGGCCGGCGTGCCGCTCGAGAAGGCAGTGTCGCTGGGCGCCGTGGCGGACGCCGCCGCGCTCGAGCCGTTCCTGGCCCGGGCTCAGGCGGGCTGAGCGGCGCGCTGCTCGGCGAGGTCGACATCGACCATGCGTCCCACCAGCTCCTCGAAGTCGACGGTCGGCGTCCAGCCGAGCACCCGCCGTGCCTTGCCGGCGTCGCCGACCTGCAGCGAGGCGTCGGCCGGCCGCACGAACCGCGGGTCGACGCGGACCCGCCGCTCCCAGTCCGTGACGCCCGCGCGGGTCATCGCGGCGGCGACGAAGTCGCGCACGCTGTGCGCCTCGCCGGTCGCGATGACGTAGTCGTCCCCGACGTCGTGGCGCACCGCGCGGACCATCGCGTCGACGTAGTCGGGGGCCCAGCCCCAGTCGCGGCGGGCGTCGAGGTTGCCCAGCGCGAGCTCGTCCTGCAGGCCGAGCGCGATCCGCGCCGCCGCCTGGGTGATCTTGCGGGTGACGAACGACGGCGGACGGCGCGGCGACTCGTGGTTGTAGAGCACGACTGCCGAGGCGTGCAGGCCGCGGGCGCGGTAGACCGCCACGAGGTGGTGCGCGAACGCCTTGGCCGCGCCGTACGGCGAGGTCGGCCGCACCGGCGTCGTCTCGTCCTGCGGCCAGGTGTCGGGAGTGCCGAACATCTCGGCCGAGGACGTCTGCAGGAAGCGGACCGGCACGCCGGTGCGGTCCTGCTGCTGCCAGCACAGCTCGAGCAGCCGTGCCGTGCCCATGGCGGTGACGTCGGCGGTCAGCACCGGCTCGTCCCAGCTGAACGCCACCGAGCTGATGCCGCCGAGGTGGTAGAGCTCGTCGGGCCGCGCGTCGGCGACCACCCGCTCCAGCGCCGCGCCGTCGGTGAGGTCACCGGGGTGCAGGTGCACCTCCGGCACCCGCTGCTGCAGCAGGTCGACACCCGGGTCGCCGGAGTGCACCAGACCGTGCACCTCGAGCCCGTCCTCGGCCAACCGCTCGGCCAGGTAGCCGCCGTCCTGCCCGGTGATACCGGTGACCAGAGCCCGCGGCACCGTCAGCGCCCCGCCAGCGCCTTCTGCTCCGCCAGGTCGCTCTGCACCATCATCTGCACCAGCGTCGGGAAGTCGACCGTGGGCTTCCAGCCCAGCTTCTCCCGCGCCTTGGCCGGGTCGCCGATGAGCAGGTCCACTTCCGCCGGGCGGAAGAACCGGGGGTCCTGCCGCACATAGGGACTCCAGTCGTCGATGCCGACCGCCGCGAACGCGACGTCGAGCAGCTCGGCGATGCTGTGCGTCTCCCCGGTCGCGACCACGTAGTCGTCGGCCTGGTCCTGCTGCAGCATCCGCCACATCGCCTCGACGTAGTCGCCGGCGAAGCCCCAGTCACGCCGGGCGTCCAGGTTGCCCATCACCAGCTCGTCCTGCAGCCCGAGCGAGATCCGAGCGACGGCCTGCGACACCTTGCGGGTGACGAACTCCGGCCCGCGCCGCGGCGACTCGTGGTTGAACAGGATGCCGCTGCTGGCGTGCATCCCGTAGGACTCGCGGTAGTTGATGGTCATGTAGTGGCCGAACACCTTGGCCACGCCGTACGGCGAGCGCGGCCACAGCAGCGTCTCCTCACGCTGCGGCACCGCCTGAACCTTGCCGAACATCTCCGAGCTCGACGCCTGGTAGAAGCGCAGCCGCTGCAGATCGCCGCCGGCGTGCAGCCGGCACGCCTCCAGGATGTTGAGCACGCCCTTGCCGGTGACCTCGCTGGTCAGGTGCGCGTTCTCCCACGAGTACGCCACGAACGAGATCGCGCCCAGGTTGTAGACCTCGTCCGGCTGGGCCACGCCCAGCGCGCGCAGCAGGCTCGACAGGTCCGTCAGGTCACCGGTCAGCAGCTGCACGTCCGGCACCACCTGACGCACCAGCTCGTACTTCGGGTTGTTCTGGCCCCGGATCAGCCCGAACACCTCGTAGCCCTTGCCGACCAGCAGCTCGGCCAGGTACAGGCCGTCCTGACCGGTGATGCCGGTGATGAACGCGCGCCTCATGTCTCCGCCCTCGTCGGCTGCTGCGAGCGGCACGCTACCGTTCCCCGGCGACCGCCACGGACCCGACAAGACCTACGGGAGGACCGGCAGATGCGCGTGCTCGTCACCGGCGGCGCAGGCTTCATCGGCGCGAACTTCGTGCACTGGACGCTGCGCCACCGGCCCGGCACCGACGTCGTGGTGCTCGACGCGCTCACCTACGCAGGGCACCGCGAGAGCCTGCCCGAGGGGGTCGAGCTGGTCGTCGGCGACGTCGCCGACGCCGCGCTGGTCGACCGGCTGGTCGGCGAGACCGACCTCGTCGTGCACTTCGCCGCCGAGTCGCACAACGACAACTCCCTGCACGACCCGTCGCCGTTCGTGACCACCAACGTCGTGGGCACCTTCGCGATCCTCGAGGCGGTCCGCCGGCACGGGGTGCGGCTGCACCACATCAGCACCGACGAGGTCTACGGCGACCTCGAGCTCGACGACCCGGCCAGGTTCACCGAGACCACCCCGTACAACCCGAGCAGCCCCTACTCGGCGACCAAAGCCGGCAGCGACCTGCTGGTCCGGGCTTGGGTGCGCAGCTTCGGCATCCACGCCACGATCAGCAACTGCAGCAACAACTACGGTCCCTACCAGCACGTGGAGAAGTTCCTGCCCCGCCAGATCACCAACGTGCTCGACGGCGTCCGGCCCAAGCTCTACGGCAAGGGCGAGAACGTCCGCGACTGGATCCACGTCGACGACCACAACAGCGCCGTCTGGACCATCGTCGACCAGGGC
>DATMJH010000285.1:0-3022 GCA_035554015.1 Mycobacteriales bacterium | reverse complement strand
CACTTCGCTGCGTCCGCCCAGGTGGCCACTCGTCGGGCGCGCACGGGCGGACGTTCCGGCGACCCCTCTCCCTTGCGTCCGCCCAGGTGGCCACTCGTCGGGCGCGCACCGGCGGACGTTCCGGCGACCCCTCTCGCTTGCGTCCGCCCAGGTGGCCACGGCGCTCGCCAGACCAGGCGGACGTCGCTGCCTCAGGCCGCCGGCTTGACCCAGCCGCGTGACGCGAAGACGGCCTCCAGGGCGTCGAGCACCTGCGCCTCTCCCAGGCGCCACGCCACCAGCGGCAGCCGAAGGACGGTGTCTCCCTCGCTCACCAGGGCGAGGTCTCGCAGCAGGTCGGAGAGCACCTGGAGCGGGTCTGAGTGCTGGATGCCGTCGATCTCCACCGTCAGGTGGTAGTCGTCGAAGCGGCAGTCGAGGTATTGGCTTCCTGACGGGCGCTTGCGGAGCACCTGCCTCGACGGCTCCGGCAAGCCGCGGGACCGGAGCGCGCGGGCGACGTCGAGCTCGCCGAGCGAGCGGACGCCGCCGAGCAGGTCGAGGACCAGTTCGCCGATCAGGCGCCGACGCTTCGAGCGCCGGACGGCAGCGGCCGCCTGGGCCAGCTCCTCCGGCCGTGCCAGGCCCTTCTGGACGACGATCAGCAGCAGGAGCTGCGCCTCTCTGTCGGTCCGTGCCCACAACGCCGCATGGACGCCGGCCGGAGCGGCCCGTACGACGCGGACGCCGTCGACGACGGTGACATCCGCCTCGCGGAACCTCCGGCTCTCATGGACCCGGACGCCCGCGGGGTGAACCGGGTTCGAGCCCTTCGGCGCGATCACGTGCACTCGCCCGTCGTCATCGACGTCGACGCCGAGGTGCTGGAGGGCCGAGACGCCGTCGATGGCGGCTCGCGGGCCCGTCTCGAGTACTGCGACGACGCGCTTCTGCTCCGCCGTCAACGGCCCGTTGTGCGTGACGAATGTCTGCCTGCCGGCCGACTGCCAGCGTCGCATGCGCAGCTCGAGCCGCACCACCCACCGCGGCACGCCGCGCGAGAAGACCTCACGTCGTGCCAGGACACCAGCGCGCTCGTCCGCCAGCGATCGCAGCAGGCGTCGTGCGGCGTCAGCATCGAGGACAGGGCGGCGGCGGCGGATTCCCATGAGCCGGACACTCGCGCCGCGCCCGGTACCGGCCGGCTGGGCGCGGGAAAGCTGTGGACAGCGGCGACGTAGGTGCCCGTCCTGTGGACGGCCACGCTCTGCCGCTGTTCGCCGTTGGCGCCAGCACCGCAGGACGTCCGCCCAGGTGGCCACCGACCCCGCGGGGCCAGGCGGACGCAGGGGACGTTGGGGCAGGACGTCCGCCCAGGTGGCCACCGACCCCGCGGGGCCAGGCGACGCAACGGGGCTCGACCGGGCGGAGGCGGCCCTCAGAGCGGGGTGATGTTCTGCCAGGATCGTCCCGTGGACGTGGCGCGGACCGAGGACGAGCAGGCGCTCCGCGAGGTCGAGAAGCAGGTGCTGTGGCTGGCCACGAGCATCGTCCAGGCGGCCAACGCGCGGCCCGGTGACGGCTCGGGCATCAAGGTCGGCGGGCACCAGGCCAGCAGCGCCTCGATGGTCACGATCATGACGGCGCTGTGGTTCGACGCGCTGTCGGCGGCCGACCGGGTGAGCGTCAAGCCGCACGCCAGCCCGGTGCTGCACGCGATCAACGCCCTGCTGGGCCGGCTGCCGGCCGAGTACCTGCCCCGGCTGCGCGAGTTCGGCGGCCTGCAGCCGTACCCCAGCCGCACGAAGGACCCCGACTCCCCCGACTACTCCACCGGGTCGGTCGGCATCGGCGCGACGGCACCGGTGTGGGGCGCCGTCGCGCGCCGGTACGTCAGCACCCACTTCGGCACCCGCCCGGGCGGCCGGCAGATCTCGCTGCTCGGCGACGCCGAGCTCGACGAGGGCGCCGTGTGGGAGTGCGTCGCCGACCCGGTCGTGCAGCGCCTCGGCGAGGTGCTCTGGGTGGTCGACGTCAACCGCCAGTCGCTCGACCGGATCGTCCCCGAGATCGCGGTCACCCGGTGGGCCGGCATGTTCGCCGCCGCCGGCTGGCAGGTGATCGAGGTCAAGTACGGCCGCCGCCTGCAGGCGCTGTTCGAGCGCGACGGCGGGCACCTGGTGCGCGCGCGCATCGACGCGATGGACAACGAGGAGTACCAGTGGCTCCTGCGCGCGCCGTTCGAGGAGCTGCGCGACCGGCTCACCCGCGGCGACGCCGCGCTGGAGAGCGCGCTGCGCCCCCTCGACGACGTCGAGCTCGCCATCGCCGTCCGCGACCTGGGCGGCCACGACCTCGTCGAGCTGTCGCGCGCCTTCCGCTCCGTGGACAACACCCGGCCCACCGTCGTCCTCGCCTACACGATCAAGGGCTGCGGGCTGCCGATCGAGGGCCACCCCGGCAACCACAGCGCGCTGCTGAGCGCCGAGCAGTACGCCGAGTTCGCCGAGTCGCTCGGCAAGGACCCGGCGGACCCGTGGGCGCCGCTCGAGCCCGACTCCCCCGCCGGCAAGCTCTGCGCCCGGGTCGCGGCGCGGCTGCAGCGCAGCCCGGTGACGCCCGTGGAGCCGCCGCCCGTGCCGGCGCAGCTCGGCCGCGCCTACCGGGGCAGCACGTCGACGCAGGCGGCGCTCGGCCGGGTGCTCACCGACCTGACGCGGGACGCGCCGGACGTCGCCCGCCGGGTCGTCACCGTCAGCCCCGACGTCGCCAGCAGCACCAACACCGGCGGCTGGATCAACAAGGTCGGGGTGTGGTCGCCGCAGGACCGGCACGACTGGTTCGCCGAGGACGGCGACCGCCTCGTCCGCTGGCGCGAGACCAGCACCGGCCAGCACCTCGAGCTCGGGATCGCCGAGGTCAACCTCGTGGGCGCGCTCGGCGAGCTCGGCGCGACGTGGACGACGCTCGGCGAGCCGCTGCTGCCCATCGGCACGGTGTACGACCCGTTCGTCGGGCGCTGCTCTCGCCGGTCGTCGTCGTC